>NZ_JBGQOP010000002.1:0-265873 GCF_052119705.1 Oceanisphaera sp. W20_SRM_FM3
GCCTGCCGAACAAGTTGGCAGCTACAAAAACCTAAATAAGGCAGCATACTGGCTGAGGTTCATAAGTAATCAGGAAGGATTAAAGACTAGCGCCGCGCGCAAAGGGGGAGGTCTTGAGTTTTATATTATCTCGTCCGCTTCACCCTTCACCCTTCACCCTTCACCCTTCACCCTTCACCCTTCACCCTTCACCCTTCACCCTTCTCACTCATCCCTCATAACCCGTATCATCATGAATGGCATCGGTTTCGGCCGCCACGCGAGCTAACACATCACAGCGTTCGTTTTCAGGATGACCTGAATGGCCTTTTACCCAATGCCAGCTCACCTCATGGCGTTGGCTAAGCTCATCGAGCCGTTTCCATAAATCCACGTTTTTAACCGGCTTTCTGGCAGCGGTTTGCCAGTTTTTTTGCTTCCAACCGTTAATCCACTGAGTGATGCCTTGGCGTACATATTGGCTATCTGTGGTTAAGTCCACCACGCAGCGATCGCTCAAGGCCGCTAACCCTTCAATGGCCGCCATCAGCTCCATGCGGTTATTGGTCGTTAATTTATAACCACCGCTCAGCTCTTTGCGGTGCGCCTTATAAATTAATACCGCGCCATATCCACCTGGACCCGGATTGCCTAAACAAGAGCCGTCAGTATAGAGTTCAATTTTTTTCATCATGCTTAACTTACGCTTTTATTATCAATACCGAAGAGGGCGGCAGTCTGCCACAGCAATCATTAAAAAACAGCCCACATCCGACACACAAAAATCGCCGCTTGGTAGCATAGCCGAGGGCAGTTACTTATACTGGCTCCCGTCTGGGTAAAGGAGACCACATCAATGGATCAGCAAACGCACTCGCGCCAAATTATATTAGATACCGAAACCACGGGTCTTAACATGGACTCAGGCCCTCATTACATGGGCCACAAAGTCATTGAAATTGGTGCGGTGGAAGTGGTGAACCGTCGCTTAACCGGACGTCATTATCATGTGTATCTCAAACCCAATCGCAAGATTGATGAAGAAGCCATTAAAGTTCACGGTATTACCGATGATTTCTTGGCCGATAAGCCGGTGTTTTCTACACAAGTGGATGAATTTTTGGACTTTATTCGCGGTGCTGAATTCGTAGCCCATAATGCGCCCTTTGACGTGGGCTTTTTAGATTACGAATTAAGCCTGATTGGTCGCAAAGAGCGCATTGCCGATCTGTGCAAGGTGACAGATACCTTAGCGTTGGCCCGTAAACTCTATCCGGGAAAACGAAATAACCTAGACGTACTTTGTACCCGCTATGGCATAGATAACAGCCACCGTACTTTGCACGGCGCGCTTTTGGATGCGGAGATCTTGGCCGACGTCTACCTGTTAATGACCGGCGGCCAAACCAAATTAAATTTACAAAGTGATAGCCAGCAGCAAGACGACAAAGGCGGCATCCGTCGTTTATCTGGCGAACGTGAGCCATTAAAAATTATCCGCGCCCAACCCCAAGAGCTACTCGATCATGAAGCGCGCTTAGACTTGGTCATGAACAAAGGAGGCAGTTGCGTATGGCGCGGCTAAGAAAGCGTAATCTACTGCAAGGTTATCATTTAGTCAGTCGTTGTGCAGTTAGCCTGTGCTTGCTCATCACAGCGCTGGGCACTCAGGCGTCTGAGCAGAGCGCGCGTTGGTTAAGTAACACTTTTCGCATCGATCCTTCTATTTCCTCGTTGACCTTGTTGATTGAGCGCGAGCCTAATAGCGCTCCGGTCGTGCTTATTCGCCCCGATGGCACCAAATATTATCAACAAGATCATCCTGAGCACATTAGTTGGGTTAATACCCCAGAACGCGATGTAATCACCCTCTGGCAGCCCGAACCCGGGCCTTGGCAGGCAACCGGAAAAGTTACCCCAAAGCGTGGCATCACCTTGGTCAGTGAATTTGAGCTGGCGTTGGGCCCTATGGCCGATCGTCTCTATCAGCAAGAAGTATTAAAACTGAATGCGGAGCTGCGCCACGGCGATACTCGGCTGGATGCTAACTATTATTTACAAGATTTAACCTTGCAGGCGCAGTTGATTAATTTACGCAAGGATCCCGAGGCCCAATTTGCCCCCGCACCGGTAATGGTTGGCGAATTTAAAGACGACGGTGTGGGGCTGGATGCTATTCCTAATGATGGCAAGCTCACAGCCGAAGTTATCTTGGATATTTTGCCCGGCGAGTACCTGTTTCAGACCCAAATTAGCAATCAAGTGCTGGCGCGCACCCAAGAACAAGAGGTAATGATATATCCCATGCCGCTGAAATTGAGCTTTTCTAAGCCCGATGCAGAAGGCAAATGGTATATGACGATAACCGCCGATCATGAATTGATTACTAACACTATTGTTATCTCGGGTGAGCTAGTGACCCCGTCGCAACAACGCATTCCCATTACCGGTACCGGCACGCACATTCAATTACCGGATGCCATAGAGCCAGGTAACTATTACTGGCAAGGGCGAGCCTTTGCCACGAACAAAAGTACCAGAGAAGTGCAGCTGGATTTGGTGGAGCAAGTGATCCGCGTTAGTCCTCCTATTGTGGTTGGAGAAGAGCCAGCCGCCGTTGAGAGTGGTAAGCCGCTGATTTATGGCATTGCCGGCATTATCTTGCTGTTATTGTTGGTATTAGTTGTTTGGATTTTAAGAAAACGCGTCGCTAAAAACCGAATAAAAGGCGAATGAAAAATAACTTAATTGTTTATTTTTACCATTGATGGCTAAAATTTAATCGAGTATCCCAAACTGGCATGTTTTGTGGTTGACCTATTATTCTCGTCGGTCTAGTATGGCACCCGTCTGCAGCACACTGCTGACGAGGAGTGGTAGTTCAGTTGGTTAGAATACCGGCCTGTCACGCCGGGGGTCGCGGGTTCGAGTCCCGTCCACTCCGCCATCATTCAAAAGGCCTGCTTTTATGAGCAGGCCTTTTATCATTCTGGCTCCGTGGACTTACTGTATGTGGTCGCTACGCTCTAACCTTCAAATGCTACGCATTTGCCACCCCGCCATTTTTAAAGAAGCCCTTAGCTATTGATAGCTAGGGCTGTTTGCTTTTCCATCCCCGCTAAAGCTCTTCATACCTACTTTGTAAAAACCTCCCCGTGACCAAACCGTGACCATTTGGTGACCAGGCACCTGTTTTGACCGGTATTCAACATTGCCTGTATCGCTAAGCTACGAATACGTTTGGCTCTCACTATGCCACTACAGATATCACTCTAGCTCAACTCAAATTATATTCTTAGTACTCGCGCACGGTTTAAGAGCGATGTTAGATGCTGCTCTTTGCCAAATAACGGCTAATCATGGGGCACACCATGGGGTTAGTGATGGTATCGTCTGCCTAATGAGACAAATTATGGGTAAACTGTTTCCTTTAGGCTGAATACTTTATTTATAGGGAAGATCTGTGATCACTCTACTTAGCGATGTAAATCTTAACGATATTCGGGGGGTGATCTTCGATCTCGATGGTACCTTAGCGCACTCAAATCCTGATTTTGTGGGGCTGCGGGCTGAGCTTGGTATGGCGCCGGGTGAAGATATTCTTGCGTACGTGGACAGCCTAGATGACGAAGCTGCGCGCAGTATCGCCACTGATATAGTGCACGACTATGAAATTCGCAGCTCGCGCACCGCCACTTGGGTGGACGGGGCGCAGGAGCTGATTGCCTGTTTACGCGCTAAGTCGCTGCCGTTAGCTATTTTAACGCGCAATATCCCCGAAGCGGCGCAAATGACCATTGATAGGCTGGGTATCGATATAGATCTGGTGTTAACCCGCCACGATGCCCAGCCTAAACCGCACCCCGAAGGCATACAGCTGATTTGTCAGCAGTGGCAGTTAGCACCCGCCGATATTTTATATGTAGGCGATTATCTGTTTGACTTACAAACCGCCCAAAATGCCGGCAGCCGCTGCGCGCTCTATTTCCCCGACGCGATTCCTGATTATGCCCAAGACGCAGATCTGCTAGTGAGCTGTTACCATAGCTTTATTCATGCTTGGCGTTAGAGTGAGTGACTATTTTTAATGGCCAAGGGTGAAGCATAAAAGTGAAGAGGGCAATCCACACTAAGGTTCTGTATGCGAGTGCCCCGTCTTTATGTAGGCAAACTCGTTTATTACCTGCGTCTGAGAGCTGCGTTTGTGACACAGATTGTGTGAGAAGAATTTACGAGGAAAACTGGCTGCGCTTTTTCGATAAATAGTAATCTAGACTCCATACTCCGCCATCAGCCAAACCGTGGAACCCATGTTAAGTTGTGATCGACTTCCCTCTAAAAATGAAAAGCACTTGTGCCGCATTAGGGTGATGGCACTATGGCTGCCAGCATGGCGTGCATCCTCTATTTTTCGCTGATTTAGATAAGTAGGTGAGGTTCAATGGCAAAATTTAGCGTTGATAAACTGAAAGCCTTTATCAATCCCAGTAAAAATCCTGATCTCACGTCGGCACAGGCTTTTCAGCGGCAAAATTTACCCACACTTTGGCTGCTGGGTAAAACCGGTGCCGGCAAGTCTTCTTTGCTGCAAGCCATCACAGGTAATTCTGCCATTGAAATTGGCAACGGTTTTCAGCCCTGCACCTTAACGGCCATGAGTTATGCCTTTCCTGAGGATTTACCCTTAATTCGTTTTCTCGATACTCGCGGTTTAGGCGAGGCGGATTATGATCCGAGCGCCGATTTAGCAGAGCTAGCCAAGGCCGGCCACGGCCTTGTGGTGATCATGAAAGTGGACGAACAAGAACAATCTGCGGTGGTCGCGGCATTAAAAAAGATCCGTAAAAAATCCCACATTAAACACTTGCTGCTTATTCATACCGCCGTATTAAGCCTTGAGGGTACAGAGCGCGAGCACGCCATTAACGCCAATCACCATAAAGTCGCCGAGAGTTGGGGAGAGGATTTTGCCTCGGTTTGCGTCGATTTTTTCGATGCCGACGGCGCCATTTATCAGTACGAACAGCTGTTATCGGCATTGGCTCGCTTGCTGCCTATGATTGGCTTAATCGCCGAAAGTAAGGGCCACGCCACGGTAGAAGAGCGCAATTTTCAGCGGGTAGAAAAGGAGGTGCTTTGGTATGCGGGCACGGCCTCGGCCAGTGATCTTATTCCTGTGATGGGCTTAATTTCGGTGCCAATGGTGCAAGCTAAAATGCTGCACAGCTTGGCCAATCAGTACGGTGTGGACTGGAATAAGAAAACCCTTAGCGAAATGCTTGGCACCTTAGGCAGCAGTTTTGCCCTGCAATATTCACTTAAATTAGCCAGCCGACAGGTCATAAAAATTATTCCCGGCTACGGCCAAACCGTGGGTGCGGTGGCGGCCGCCGCCATGAGCTTTGGCACTACCTATGGCTTAGGCCGCGCCGCCAGCTATTATTTTTATCGCAAGAGTAAAGGTGAGCCGGTGTCGGCTGAGAATATGCAGGCACTGTATAAAGAAGCATTAATGAAGGGCAAGCAGGCGACCGGTTATGATAAAGCTTAAAAATATATATCAGATGCTAGCTCGATTGTCGGGTGATCGCTGGACTGCCGTGGTGCTAGTGAGCATATTGCCGATGCTGATCCTGATGGGGTTTGGCATTGTGCTGGCCATTAAATATGGCTATTTGTTGGCCTTGTCGTTAGCCATTACCCTGAGTGTGACTGTGGTGTATGTCATCATCTCTGTCGCTCGAGTCTTGGCTGAAAAAACAAAAAAACAGCGTGTGCAGCAGCTTAATCGCTTAGATGACTCAGTGGATGATTCAGTGCATGGCTTGGCGGATGATTTAGTCTCGGCGTCGGCTGCTTGGTCTAAGCGTGAATTAGAAATCTGGCAGCAAGCGAAAGCTTATTCGAGAGCGTTACTGGTAAGCGACAGTGATTGGTCCGAGATGGATAAAAAGGTATTACTGGTTTTTGACTTGGTGGCAAAAGCCTATAACAAGCAGTCACTGGATTTTTCGATTAGCGAGGGATTAAAACTGATTGAAGAGATCAGTCGTCGTTATCGCTTGGTGTTAAAAGAGCATATTCCGGTAGTGGAGTTCTTAAACGTCTCGCGCCTTAAATCGGGTTATGAGCTTTATGATAAATATGGCGACTTTGGGCCGGTATTATTTAATGTATTAAAGGCATTAAATTATGCCAAAGACATAGTTATCAACCCCGCCAAAGCCGTGTCTGATTTTATTAAGCAGCAGTTTTCAGCAAATATGACCCAAGGCATAGTCGATGAGATGCAACTCAAGGCCAAAGCCGCGCTATTAGATGAAGTGGCTGCCGTGGCCATTAATCTTTACAGCAAACGCTTCAGTATTGAAGATGAAGATGTTAAAGCCTCGCAAACTATGGCCACGGATAGCGCGCATCTGGCACTTGAGTTGGAGCCAATCCGCATGGCCATTATCGGCCAAATAGGCGCCGGTAAGTCGTCTCTTACCAACCTATTAAAGGGTGAATTTGCGGTAGAGGTAGGTGCGCTTGCGACTACCTCGGGTATGACTGTGTGTGAAGCCCTGTTGGGTGATGTGGCGGTGAAGATTGTTGACCTGCCCGGCTTAGATGGTAATGAGGCGAGCGAGGCGTTAATGCTCGCCGAGTATGTAACCTCAGATCTAGTGCTGTGGTTGGTGAGGGCGAATCAGCCGGCCCGCGAGTTAGATAATAAATTTAAGCAAAAAATTAACCAGCATTATGCGAAAACTGCCAATATCTCCCGTAAGGAGCCGACGGTAATTTGTATCGTGAATCAGGTGGATAGGCTAGCACCGGCGAATGATTGGCAGCCGCCTTATGATGTCACTGATATGAGCAACCAAAAATCAAAAACCATTAGCCAAGCAATGGCGTATAACAAAGGCATATTAACGCCAGATTTTACGGTGGCGTTATCCATTAGCGATACTAAGCCGCACTTTGGGGTGGAAGATTTAAAGTTGTTGCTCAGCGAGCAATTATTAAACGCCTACAATGTGCAGCTTAATCGCCGCAACAAAGAAGCGGTGGACAGGGGCGTGGGGCTCGCCAAGCAAGTGCGGCGTGTGGGTAAATCAGGCAAAGCCATGGCGCTGGGGCTGTTTAAGTATGTAAAAACCAAATACAGCAATCCTCCGCAATAAGCCGCCGCACAGATCCTAAGCTGTTGAGGGCCGCGTTAACTTGCCATGCGCCTAGCTTAATGGGATCAAGCTAGGCGCATGGCGAAAACGACTCGTGCTCGTTATTCCTCCAGTGCGGTTAAGCCGCTGGCACGCTCCACTTGGCTTTGCAGCGCTTGGCTTAATACGGCGTCTTTACTGTGCACTAAGGTGAACTTTTCCTTAGAGCGGGTGATGCCGGTATAGATTAATTCCTTGGTTAATACCGGATTGCCGTAGTCGGGCAGCACTAGGGCGGTGTGGGTAAACTCAGAGCCTTGTGATTTATGCACCGTCATGGCAAATACCGTTTCTACGCCCTGCAAGCGGCTCGGTAATACCCAGCGAATACCTTGCTCGCCATCAGGAAATGCCACTCTTAGCCCCTGTCCTGGCCAGTGTAAACAGATGCCAATGTCACCATTCATCAGCTTTAGGCTGTAGTCATTACGGGTGACCAGCAAAGGGCGACCGGCATACCAGACCGGCTCGCCGTCGGTGAGTAACTTTTTCTTCTGTAAAGCCTTAAACACTAATTGGTTAAGATTTTCTACACCAAAGGTGCCTTGGCGCACCGCGGTCAGCAGTTGAAATTGATTATGGGCGGCAAACACAGCTAACGCCCAAGCACTGAGCTCCTCGGCGCTGGCCCCCACGCTTGGTTGCAGCTCGTTAAGGGTGATTAAGTAACCTTGATAGCCCGCCACCGCCAGCTTGGCCAAAGGAATGAGATCGGTAAAGTACTGATCTGGCGCGCTGCGTAGCGTTAGGCTCTGTAAGCTTTGCGGGTGTCGCGCAAAGATGGCCTTTAGGCTGCTTGGGGTGGCAAGGCCTGAGTTAACTTGGCTTGCCAGCTCGCCTATGCCCGGATGGGCGCTAAAGCGATAACTGTGGCGTAGCATACAGGTGGCTTGTTGTAAGGCGCGGCCTTGAGGGTAGATAAAAGCATCGGCCAAGGTTTCTTGGCTGAGTTGTTTAATCCACGCCTGCGTCTCGGGAGTATAGTGAGCGGCGTCGGCGGTTTGGCATAGGTCGCCCAAGATGGATCCGGCTTCAACTGAGGCGAGCTGGTCTTTATCGCCCAATAAAATAAGCCGAGCGTGACTGGGTAATGCCTCCAGTAGCCGCGCCATCATTTCCACGTCCATCATGGAAGCTTCATCTACCACTACTAAATCTGTGGGCAGCGGATTGGCGGCGTGATGGCGAAAGTTGCGGGTATTAGGCAAGCTACCGAGTAGGCGATGCAGGGTAGTCACCTCTTTAGGAATGCAACGTCTGAGTGGCTCGGCCAAGTCTTGGGGCAGCGGCAATTGTGCCACGCTGCCGGCTATGGACTCACTGAGCCGAGCGGCCGCCTTGCCGGTGGGGGCGGCGAGGTGAATTTGCAGCGGCGGCTCTTGGTTGGTTAAGCGCAGGCCCTGTAATAAGGCCAGCAGCTTTACCACTGTGGTGGTTTTGCCGGTGCCCGGGCCGCCGGTAATAATGGCAAAGTGGCTGCGGGCGGCCAATAAACAGGCCACCTTTTGCCAGTCGGTGCTTGAGGTCGAGCCCGAGCCCGCATTGACTGATGCCTGAGTGATTGGAAATAGGGTCGCTAATAAGCGTTGCGTGGCGACTTCTGGCAGGGGTTGTTGCACGCTCAAACGTTGACTCAGCGCGGCCTTAATTTTTTGCTCATACAGCCAATAGCGGCGTAAATACAATAAAGGGCGGGCTGGGCTACCGGCTAACACCAGTGGTGAGTTACCGCGCTCAAGGTCTTGGCTGGCGTGTAGATGAAGGCGGTTTTCAACCACGCTGCTGGCGCTCAGTTTTTCTAGCCAAGTGGTTAAGCTAAGTTGGCTTAAGCGTTCCGCCAATTGCTCGCGCGCCGGGTGTTCACTGCTGGCCTCGGGCTGCTGTTTTACGGCCGGTTTAACTGCAGATTGGTGTTTAACTGCAGAGAGCTTAACTGCAGAGAGCAATAATTTGGGTGCCGCCAAGGCGGCGCTTAAGTCCAGGCACACATGGCCATGACCATTGCGCTCACTGACTAATGCCACCGCCAGTAACGCCAATTCATCGGTGTCTGGCACCTGTTGTTGTATAAAGCGGGTGAGCGCCAAATCCAGACTGCGCAGCGCCCCCAGCTCTACCCAAGTGGCTAATTGACTCAGAAGTGAGGGGAGAGTGGTGGCCATAACGGGCGTGCTTGATGAGGTGTGGGAGATAGTCACAGGCTGACTCCTTCAATGGCGTGGCTAAAGAGCGTATCAAGCGCTTCAATTAAGGCCTTGGGTGGCTTGTGGTGAAATAAACCTTGGGTCTCGGCTTGCCAGCCCCGTAAAAACACATACAGGGCGCCGCCCACATGCAGATCGTAATCATAACCGGGTAAGCGCGCCGTGAGTTGGCGGTGCAGGGCCAAGATATAGAGCACGTATTGCAGATCATACCTGTGTTCATTAATGGCGGCTTGCATGCTGGCTTGGCTGTAATCTGCATCACTGGCACCCAGATAATTCGACTTCCAGTCAATGACGTAATAGCGACCGTCTTTTTCTGCCACCAAGTCGATAAAGCCTTTGAGCATGCCATTCAAGACGTTGTTCTTAGCTTGGGGCGCGGGTGTGTCTTGTAAGGTGTAGGGGCGCACTAAGCCGTCTAAGTCGAGGGCCCTCACCTGATGCACCTCAATTAAAAACTCTAACTCCACGGCGATATTGGCCGGTGTTAGATCTGTAAGGGCAAAGCCGGTGGTTTGCCAAGGTTGTTGAATAAAGTCGGTAAGCCAGAGGCTTAACGGCTCGACCAAGTGCTCGATGTTGCGCAGCTTGCAGCGACTGGCGAGCATGGCGTTACGGCCCGCCTCATCTTGAGCGGCGGCCATAAAGCCGCGTAAATGGCGGGTTTCGGGCGTACTGCCGCGGGCAACGGCGGCCCATTCCAGCAGACCATGGAGAAAGGTGCCCCACTTAGGGCCGCGAGGAAACAGATGCATAACGTCGTTGCTGGCGGGCAACAAGGTCACCGCGCGTTCCTGAGGGCTATAGGTCGCCAGACTGGCGGTGCTTGCCTCCTCAAGCTGTGTCTTACTCAGCTCCAGCAGCTGATCTTCTTGGGCGCTGGTGGGTTCATTGGGCTGAGGGCTGTGCCGTGTATCTGAGCCACCAAATTGCGCTTGGTTGCCAAACTGCAGGGCCGAATAGCTGGCTATCCACCAGTTGCTTAAATTGCCCAACTGAGGGGCAGGGCGCGCGGCTTCGAGGGCGGTTTCAGCCAGTTTAGGCGCTTGCACATCGTTGGCCTCGGGCGCGCTCACTAAGGTGATGCAGGGGTGTTGCGCCAAGGCCTCGGCGGCCTGCCACACGTCACCGGCATCTTTAAAAACCTTGCCGCCATTTAATACATAACCCAGCGCCGACTTTTCCAATTGGGGTTTATTGGCTCTGCCCGAGGCCAAAGGGGCGATGCCGAGCCAGAGCGCATGACTGGCGCGTGTGATGGCCACATACAAGAGGCGCAAGTCTTCTTTAATGCGCTCCTCATTGGCGGCGTGCCAAGCGGGTGGGAAAACTTTATCGCCCGCCACTTCGGTATAGGTACCGGCATCTAGCTGGTAGGACACCTGTTTTTGTCTGCCATTAATGTCGCGCCAGCCGCTGATAAAGGGCAGTAACACTAACGGAAACTCCAAGCCTTTAGACTTGTGAATGGTAATAATCTTCACTCGGCGGGCGTCACTTTCTAGGCGCAACAAATGTTGCTGATCGTCTTGGCCGAGGTGTTGGTGAAGGTGGCGGATCAAGGCTTGCTCACCGTCTATGTGGCTGGCACTTTGTTGTAACCATTCGCCAAGATGCAAGAGGTTGGTGAGGCTACGCTCGCCTTTAGCTTGAGCTAACAGCCGCGCCGGTAGCTGATAGTGGGCCATCAAGCGTTGCAACATTACTAAGATGCCTTGCTTGCGCCAAATAAAATGCAGTCGGCTAAATTGCTGCATCTCGGCTTCCCACGCCAGCTCATTTTCTTGCCACTTAGCCAATTGCGTTAACGCCAAGCCTAAGGTGCAGGTGCCTAAGGCCGCCTTTACCAAACGCTCATCACTGGGCTCGGCACAGGCTCGTAACCAATGCAGCAAGTCGGCGGCTTCTGGGCTGGCTAATAAGGCTTCCCGGTCTGATAAAAATACGCTGGGCACGCCGCGAGCACTAAGCGTATCGGCCATCAGACCGGCTTCTTTGCTGGTTCTGACCAAGATGGCAATGTCTGCCGGTTGTAAGGCCTGCTCCACATCGTTTTTACCAAAACCGGCAAGGCCTGCAGAGGCGGCGGTTAGCCATTCACTAATTTGGCTGGCGGCCACGGCCGCTGCCTGCTCACGAAATGCGCCCATGCTCAGGGGTTTCGCCGGTTCGTTGCCGGCAAAATACCAGAGCGTCATGGGATCCACGGCTTGGTTATGGAGATAAAGCTGTTCATCGCGCCCTTGGGCATCGACCGCAATAAAGGGAATGGGATTGTCTGGGCTCTCAGGTGCCTGGTAGCGAAAGGCCGCTTCGGGCTGTTGCTCCGCATAGGCAAAAAAGGCGTTGCAGGCATCCACCACCCCTTGGGTGGATCGGAAATTTTTCTTCAGGGTGTAGTGGCGGTCTTGGGTGGCGTTGCGCACCGCCAAATAGGTATGAATGTCGGCACCGCGAAAACTGTAGATCGACTGTTTAGGGTCGCCGATCATAAAAATACCCTGCTCTGGGCTATTTTCTGCCACCCGATAAATACGGTCGAAAATAGAAAATTGGATGGGGTCCGTGTCTTGAAACTCATCAATCATGGCGATGGGGAAATTGCGCCTTAAGGTGGCGGCCAAAGACTGGGCATGCTCAAAGGCGTGATCGGGATCCAATGCTTGTGCGAGTTGTACTAACAGATCGTCAAAGCCCATTTGCGCATGTTGTTGCATGCGTTTTTGAAACTCGGTTTTTACCCACAGCGCGGCCTCAGCCAACACGGCGGCATAAATGGGCAGGGCGGGTTGCTGATCTTCTGCGGTTAAGTCGTTGAGCTCTTTAACCAGCGCAAAGGCCTTTAACGGCAGTTCGGTCTTGATGGCGGCGGTTTTATTGATCTTAAAAGAGCCGGCGGCAAAGCGGCGTAGCTTATCGGGCTCGGGCCCCTCGCCGTTCAGCCAAGCGGCAATCTCATCCAGTAAAAGCGGAAATTTATCCGCAGGAAAGCTGGTTTTATTCAAGCCCGGTTGCAGCGCTAACAAGTGATCTTTTATCTCCTGCCAGTTATCCGCCCATTCGGTACGCACCTCCGCTCGTTTTTTATCGACTTGTGCCTGATAAGCGGCCCACTCGGCCAAGCCCTCGGTGAGCATATTAGGCGCTGCCACCAAGGGCTGGCCTATAAAGCTAATGCCTTCGCTGGTGGGCTTTATGACGTCACGCAATGCCGCCTCTAATTCGCCGGGAGATGCAAACGCACCGAGCACCTTGCTGGCTTCTGCCGTGCTGAGGCGGTAAAAATGTACCCGCCAATAATCTTGTACCACTTCACTTAATAGGTCACGGGTGTCGGTCACCAGCTCTCGGCTAAACAGGCCTCGGGTGTCGAAGGTGTGCTCTACCAACATGCGATTACACCAGCTATGAATGGTCGACACACTGGCTTCATCCATGCTTTCGGCGGCCATTTGTAAGCGCCAAGCACAGCGCGGCCATTCGTCAGCTGGGTAATCTTGGCGCAGCGTCACTAACAAACCATCATCGGCTTGAGTGGGGTCTTTAAAGTAGTCGGCCACTTCCACTAAGCGGGCGCGAATACGGTCACGCAGCTCGCCGGCGGCCAGCTCGGTAAAGGTCACCACTAAAATTTCTTTCGGTGTCAGCGGGCGTTGAAAGCCGCACCCATTAAGGCCTTGGCCTAAAATCAGCCGCACATATAATAAGGCCAAGGTAAAGGTTTTGCCGGTGCCGGCACTGGCTTCAATGAGGCGGCTGCCAAATAAGGGAAAGGTAAGCGGATCAAGCTGGGTGACTTGTGTTTTTGGCATAGGGGGCTGTGTTTGTACTGAGCTCATTGGGTCGCCTCCACTAAGGGCTGATAGAGTAAGGTGGCAAATTGCATAAAGCGGGCGTCTTGGGTGAGGCGGTCATAAGTGGGCCAAAACTGCTGTAAGGCCGGTAGCTCCGCCAGCTCCCCCTTGTTTTCATAGGCACCCACGCTATAGCCGCCTTCATAGGCTTCTTGGGCTTTGCCCGCGGCCGTTAGGGCGGAAAACGCCGTTTTACAGGGCAGGGGCAACAGCTGATCCATGCCTGCTTGATAGGCGGTGAGCATGTCTAACAGCCTTACTTTGGCCTCGTCGGCGGCCATGGCCGGCAATATAAGATGGGTGGCAGGGCCCAGTAGATGAGTGGCGGTGGGCTGGCGCAGTTGGGCAAGTAAGTGCCTCGGCCATTGGCGCACCACGTTATAATATTTGATGCTGTCACCGGAATGCAGATTGCTGGCTTGCACTATTACCCGCACATAATCGCCGCGCCCGTTATAGCGAATATCTGCTAAGCCGTCTTCTAGTCGCAGGCCTTCATTTTGCTGCAACCCTTCATCTAGCCGCAACTCTTCATCTAGCGCCAAGTGCTGTACCTCAATGGGCAGCAGTTGCGGATAAGCCGCCAACAGCTGCTGATATTCGGACAAGGGGGTTTCTAGCTCGGCGGCGAGCTTTTCTTGCACTAAGGTGGCAAACGGCGCCATGGGCAAGCTGCCTGCGCGCTGCAAACTGTCCAGCCCTTGGCTGATGCTGTCGCTCACGGACAGCTGCAGCTGCTGGGTAAGCTGCTGAGTCACCCGCTGGATCAGTTGATTACGCAGGCTCCAGCTGTCTAAGCCATTGAGATTAAAGGGCTCTATATCTGCCAGCTCTTGGTCCGCATCAAACCACTGTACCCCTAAGCGCTGCTGATAAAAATACTGCGCTGGATTGCGTAAAAAACGGCCTAAGTCGGCCAAGGTGATGGCCGCGCCGGGCTGCCAAGGCGCGAGTTGCTGGGTCTTGGCGTGAGCATCTTGTTCGGCATGCGTGGTGTCATGCAAATCTCGCCACTCGCTGGCATAGGTGAATAAGCGCGGGTCTCGGCCCACGGCAAAATAGCGCTGACTAAAAGGCTGCAAGGGATGCTCTGTGGTGAGCGCGCTCAATAAGTCTTGGTTGGGAGCGGTGGCGGCTTCGGGGGCGAGTTGCCAACCGGCGTTGAGGTGATCGCGCAATTGGCTGACGATTACCGACGGCGGACGCTCGGTATTATCGCGAATATCACGGCCTATCCAGCTCACCACTAAGCGCTGGCGTGTCGAGAGCAGGGCTTCTAAAAATAAGTAGCGGTCATCTTCGCGGCGCGAACGGTCGCCGGGGCGATAATCGAGGGCCATTAAATCAAAGTCGGCGGGGCGCACGTTGCGCGGGTAGTCGCCATCGTTCATGCCCAGCAGCCATAACTGCTGAAACGGAATGGCGCGCATCGGCATTAAGGTGGCGAAATTAATGGCACCGCCCAAAAATTTCTGGGTGAGGGTGGGTTGATCCAGACCCGCCAATAGCTCTTCGCGTACCACTTCAATGGGTAATAACTCCTCACTTAAGCCGCCGGCTTGCCACGCGGCTTGCAGGCTTTCTAGCTGCAGCTCTAAGTTAGTGAGTGCCCAGCTGTCGGGGGCACTGGTTTCCACAAAAAAGTCCGCCAATAAGCCTTCTATTATGCTCAGCCAGCTGGCTGGAGTGTGCGCGTGCAGCAGGTGTTGCTGAGCGCTTTGTAGGCTGTCTAACAACAAGGCCAAAGGCCCGATTAGCGCGGCCTCTAAGCCAGCCACTTCTTCATAGGGCTCTATGCCTTGCCAGCTGGCGTGATTGCCCACCGCAAAACCGAGTAACATGCGTTGCAAGCCAAACAGCCAAGTATTTTGTTCCAAGGCGGGCAGGTGCAACTGTTGACGTTGCGCACCATTTAAGCCCCAACGAATATTGGCGCCGTGGATCCACTGGCGCAAGGTGGGTAAGTCCGCCTCATTAATGCCAAAGCGCTCGCGCAGGGCCGGCGTGTCTAATAAGTCAGACAGCTCGCTCACGGTAAAGCGCGATTGAGGCAAGTGCAGTAATTTTTCTAGGGCAATGAGCAGCGTATTTTGGCTGCGCTGACTTTGGTCTGAAATATGAAACGGCAGATAGCGTTTATCTCGTGGCGAGTCTTTACTGTCGTCGCTCGACATATAACGACCAAACACCGCCTGAATATGCGGGGCATAGACGTTGATGTCGGGCACCATCACTAAAATATCGCGCGGATTTAACGGCGTGCCTTGGCGTTTGGCCTCGGCAAAGCTGGCCAAGAGTTGGTCGTGTAATATTTCTACTTCTCGCTGCGGGCTGTGGGCCACCATAAACTGCACGCTGTTGTCTGGTGCCGGATTAATGGTGCTGCCTTTGGCTTGACGCTCGGCCAGCGGGCTTAAATTCAGAATATCGGACTGCAATTGGTGTAACAGGCAGCCGTCACCGGGCTCGCTAAATAAGTCGATTTTTTGCTGATTAAACAACTGGCGATAATCATCGGGCTGGTCGTGCTCATCGAGCAGATGCAAAAAGTCTCGGCCTTGTTTACCCCAAGACGCTAGCAGCGGATGGCCATAGGCGTGCAAGTCTTCCAGATTTAAGTTAGCGGGGGTTTTGCGCTCGGCAATGCGCTTATATTCGCGCTTAAGCAGCGCCTTACCTTCAATTAAATCTCCCCAATAATGTTGACTGGGGTTAGTGGCAAAAATCATCACTTGAGTAAACTTGGCCAGCGCCTGTAAAAATTCCAGCGTTTGCCGAGGTAAAGAGGAAATACTGAATACGATCACGCGCCGCGGCAAGTCGGCAGGGCGCTGCTCTGGCGTGTATTGCTGGCACTCTTTAATGAATTGCTGATGCACGGCGGCGCGGCTGGCGGTGGCCCAAGCCGTGTCAGCCAAATGCGTAGCCGCGGTTAACTGCGCAGCATCGCTGTGAATATCCGCACTTAATGCTCGCCACAAGCAGGCTTGCCAGCGCTGCTCTGGCGGCAAAGGCTCAGCTTGGCCATTGGCTTTAATAATCAGGTCTTGGTTTGCCTCCCAAGCCGCTAACCAATCGGCACGGTACAGCTGATATTGGTCGTAGAGATCCGACAAATTGGCTGCCAGCTGATAACGCCGGCGCGGGTCTTGGTCTGCGGTTAAAAAGCCCGCTAATGGGCCCAGCGCCTCTGCTTGACTCCCAAGGCTTTCTTGCAGGCGCGGCCAGTCACCGAGCAGGCGATAAATACGCCAAGTGAGCGGCGTTTTATCAAACGGAGAGCTAGTGGGCAGGTCGGGAAACACCGAGCGATACGCCTGCCAAATAAAACGGCCCGGCAATTGCACATTAATCGCCGCCGCTATGCCTGTGCCCTGTGCATTGCTGGCTAAGGCCATTTTTAACCACTGGGCCATGCCATTGCTTTGCACCAAGATGCATTCATCTTCTAAGGGCCCCAGCGGATGCTGCGCCAGCCAATGCACGGCCACTTCACGCAAGTCTTCTAAGCGGTTGCCCTGCAGCACCATAAAGCCGGGAGATAAAGGCGCAAGCATAACGGATTCCTTTTTGGTTTTGTCAAAGCGGGGCTTTGTCAACGTGCGGATTGGGTTAATTTACGACCTAACAATATAGGTCTAAAAAATACTAATTTTTCTGTGGTTTAGCTCGCCAAGGCGTTATTGAGCGCCAAAACCCGGCGCCAGCACCATGGAGTCGAGGTCGACTAATTCATGGCGATTGGCCAGATACAGTTGGTGCTCTAACGGCGAGAGCGTGGCGTTAGCCGAGGCGTCCACCCGCAGCGAGCTCAGCAAGAAACCCACCAAGGCCTTACGCACCCTTAGGTTACACACCCGTTTATCGACTAAGCCTAAGTCGAGTTTTAGCGCCGCGGGATTAGGGTGTTTAGGGTGCGGCATTAAGGTCACGATAACCTGCTCTTGCCAATCGCTGTCGATAGGCACCGCTCTTTGTATTTTACTCTGCACTTCTTCAGCCTGTGCCGTGCGGGTTTGGCTCACGCTCAGCACTCTGCTAAAGCGAAATATCCGAAATTGCTCTTTATTAAAATCGTAGCCGCGAAAATACCATGCCTTGGCCGTTTCAAAGATGGCCAAGGGTTGCACCAACCGTTGTGCGCGCTGTGAACTCGCCGAATAGTAATCAAAGGTGATGGGCCTATTCAGGGCAAGGGCCATGGTGATGTGGCGAACGAGTGGCACGGACAAGCTGGCCGATAGCGTCGGCAAACGGGATAAGTCCGCCTCGGCCGCCTCACCTATAAAACGCTCGATTTTGCCATGGGCGATAAAATTTAATGCCTCTTGCGCTTGATGGGCGAAGGCCGGCTTAAAATCATCCGCCGCAAAATAAGTCTTCATGCTGGCATCATAATTCACGCGGTCGGGAAAGCGCTCTCGGTATTCAGACAGCGCCCGCGAGGTGGTGGCCACGCTGATTTCGCAGTGAGTCATTAAGTCTACGCGCTGCAGTCGGCCAAAAAAAGCCAGATGAAAGTCAATGATCTTCAGATGTTTTAAGTGGGTGCTGCTCAAGGGGCGCTGCTCTTCGTTATGCTGTGCAATTTGGCTAATCTAACATTAGTCGCGGGCAGCAATATATATCTAAAGATGCGTTTAATATTATCATTTACGCATCAAAAGATACTTGTCTCCAGTCACACGGTTAATAAAGCAAGAATACTTAAATATCAGATTCGCGCTTAAGTTCCCCTGCCTTGCTTGGTAATATGTTGTTTATCATCAGCTTGGTAGCGACTCAGCTTCTGTAGTTGAATATAATTGAACGACCTCATCACCAAGCCAACAGAGTATTGAAAGACTATGCAAGGCAAAATTTGTCAGTGGAAAGACGATAAGGGTTTTGGTTTTATTCAGCCTAATGATGGCTCTGAGCAGCTGTTTTTTCATATATCGAGTGTTAAAAACGCTTCGCAAAGGCCTACAGTGGGTGAGCCCGTTTTCTATGAGGCTAGCCGCGATGCACAGCATAGATTAAGAGCGACCAATGTTATTGTGGGTGAGCTGCAAAATGCGGCGGTCGCCACGACGCCGGGAGTGATTAAGACTGAGCCGCCACAAAAAAGCGCGCTTGATTATTTGTTAATACTCATGACTCTGGTCTCACTTGGGGTTGTCGGTTATCAATATTATCTTACGCAAGATATTGTCAGTATCTGGTATTTTGGTCTGCCAGCCGTCGTGGCTGTCTTGCTCTTGAATAGGCAGAAAAAACCGAAAGAACGACATTTTAATTGTCGGGGATGTCGAGCCGTGGCCGAGTATGATGCCAGAACGCTGGCGGCCTGGAAGTCAGGTTTTACACAGCTTTACTGCAAGGCTTGCCATAGTCAATGGTTGAGAAACAAGCCCAAAAGCGCCACCCAGCCAGAATCTAATAGTTCCATTAGTAAGACAAGTAATGGCTCTGGTTGTTTAGGTTTGCTGCTGGTACTGGTCTTTATGCCCATAGCTAGCAGTGTGGGCTTATACCACTGGCTTACCTAATCTGCCTTTAGCATTGGCACAAATAAGTACATTGTGCGCTGGTAAGCCAAGTGCCACTAAACTAAGCCTAAGCTGTGACAGTCTGTGGTAATACTGTGTGAGGTAAATGATGACTAAGTGGTTGAGGGTATGCGGCTTGTTGTGGTTGAGCGTGCTTGCCGTTCCTGCCCATGCACAAGCGGGAGTGAGCTGTCGAACGGATTCTTTGGGCGTGACGCGTTGCAGTGATGACTCTGTGTTTCGCACCGATTCTTTAGGCGTGACCCGAGATAATCAGGGTAACAGTTGGCGCACCGACTCGTTAGGGGTAACGCGGGGCAGCGATGGCTCTGTGTATCGCACAGACTCCTTAGGCGTAACCCGAGATAATAAGGGGAATAGCTGGCGCACCGACTCGTTAGGGGTAACACGAGGCAGTGATGGCAGTCGTTGTCAAACCGATGCCTTGGGTGTTAAGCGCTGTAAGTAAGATATTGAAAATATTGCGGCAAGCATATAGCCAGTCTACATAAGCTCCGTCACTGAGCGCTTACCTTGTAGTTTGATAATTGCGTGGCAAGATGGCTTAAATGTTATTTTTAACGCATATACAGGAGCAAGTATGAGCCACGAGTATTTACCACCTAAGGTCTGGCAATTACCCCCAGCGGATGAGGGAAAGTGGTCACAAATCAATAGACCCGTGTCCGGTGCGACCCACGAAAAAGTGCTACCTAAAGGCGAGCATCCACTGCAGCTTTATTCTCTGGGTACGCCTAATGGCCAAAAAGTCACCATAATGTTGGAAGAGCTGTTGGCATTAGGCGAGCGCGGTGCCGAGTACGACGCCCACTTGATCAATATTGGTGAGGGTGACCAATTCTCCAGCGGCTTTGTGGCCGTTAACCCTAACTCGAAAATTCCGGCGCTGCTGGACTGCTCACATGATGCGCCGCAGCGGATATTTGAGTCCGGTCATATTTTGCTTTACTTGGCGGAAAAATTTGGTCGACTCTTGCCTAAAGAGATAGCAGCGCGCACCGAAGTCTTAAATTGGCTGTTTTGGCTGCAGGGCTCGGCGCCGTATTTGGGTGGCGGCTTTGGTCATTTTTATGCTTATGCGCCGGTAAAAATAGAGTACGCCATTAATCGCTTCACCATGGAAGCCAAGCGTCAGCTTGATGTGCTGGATAAGCAGTTGGCTCAACATGCCTATATCGGCGGCAACGAATACAGCATCGCCGATATCGCCATTTGGCCTTGGTATGGCTGTTTGGTGTTGGGTGAAACCTATGATGCAGCTGAATTTCTTGATACAGACAGTTATGTGCATGTGCAGCGCTGGGCCAAAGACATAGCCGCACGCCCGGCTGTGCAAAGAGGGCGCATCGTTAATCGCACCTCGGCGCAGGCGGGGCTGGGTGTGAGTGAGCGCCACAGTGCGGCAGATATAGATGCGGTGCTTAACGGCAAAGGGTGATGGATAAAGGGGCTAGCAAATGCGAGGTTGCAGTTTTGTTGTAGCCGTATCCCGGATGCGCAGCAAGGTCTTGGTTTAGGCGGTTATCTCTTGCTGGCAGATTAAGCCGATAGCGAGTCTGGTCGTATTGAAGGAGGCAGAGCATGAACACTCAGCTAACGGCATATGTCACCACAGACCATATACGTGACCTGTTTTCCAGTGCCATGTCCGCCATGTATCAAGCGGAAGTGCCACAATACGCCACCTTGCTAAAGCTGGTGGCTGAGGTGAATCAGGCCACGCTTGCCAAGCAGCCCGCGTTGGCCGAGCAACTCAAGATGAATGGTGAATTGGCGCGCCTTAATGTGGAGCGCCATGGCGCTATTCGGCTGGGCACGGCGGCGGAGCTAGGTATGATGCGTCGCTTGTTTGCGGTGTTGGGCATGCAGGCGGTGGGTTATTACGACTTGGCGGTGGCGGGCGTACCTGTGCACTCCACGGCCTTTCGCCCGACAGAACCCTCGGCACTGGCACGTAATCCCTTTCGTATCTTTACCTCGCTGCTGCGCTTAGAGCTGATTGAAAACCTGGCTTTGCGTGAGCAAGCGGCCGCAAACTTAGCCAAGCGCGATATTTTTACCCCCAGATTGCGGGCGCTTATCCGTGATTTTGACCGCCAAGGCGGTTTAACTGAGCCACAAGCCCGCGAGTTTGTCATTGAAGCCCTAGAAACCTTTCGCTGGCATGCCACGGCTACTGTGGATTTAGCTACTTATCAGGAATTACACCAAGCTCATCCGTTAATCGCGGATGTGGTGTGTTTTAACGGCCCGCACATTAATCACTTAACGCCGCGTACCTTAGATATTGATGAGGCGCAATTGCGTATGCCACAAATGGGCATGGTTGCTAAAGCGCTGATCGAAGGGCCACCCCAGCGCCATTGCCCTATTTTATTACGCCAGACCAGCTTTAAGGCGCAAGTTGAGTCGATAGTGTTTGCCGATGGGCAAGTGGGCGCGCACAGCGCACGCTTTGGTGAAATTGAGCAACGTGGAGCGGCACTCACCGCTAAAGGCAGAGCGCTTTACGATGCGCTTCTGACCAAGGCAGATGAGTCTAAGGCCGAGCTTGATAATGTGGCGCGTCAGCGCCAATTGGCTGCCATTTTTAGTGCTTTTACGGATGATGAAGCCACACTGCGCCGCCAAGGGCTGGCTTTTTTTCATTATCAATTAACGTCTGCTGGGGAGGCGGCGCGTGGTCGTTATTTGGCCGAGACCTTGCCGGATAAAGAACAGCTGCTCGAACAAGGGCTATTGAGTGCTGCGCCACTGACCTATGAGGACTTTTTGCCGGTGAGTGCGGCGGGGATCTTTCAGTCTAATTTAGGTGCAAATAAACCTTCAGTGCCAACCGCAAAAGCAGATATTGCGCAAATTATGCCCTTCAATGGCCAAGAGGAGCCATCAAATAGCCAAATTCAGTTTGAACAAGCGCTTGGGTGTGCCGTCATCGATCCTTTTACCCTGTATGCACAGCAAGAGCGGCAGTCTTATGCACAAGCGATGCAGCTCTTACTAAAGGCTTAGGCGATGGCAGATAAGGCATATATTGGGTGATGCTAAATTTACATCCCAATGAGGCACTTAGACTATTCTAAGTACAGCAATCAGACTAATCAAAGTCGCTTTCTTGTTATGATCAGCTCTGCTTGAAAAGCAGTTACTAAATTTTTATGTGATTTTTTATGCTACATTAGAGCCAAATGTCGCTATTAAATGTGTAGCGACAACCAGAGTATTTTAAGCGCACAAGAGGTCTGACATGACAGATAAAGACAATAAAGATGTGATTGCACCGCAAGGTAAAGTGAATCCCATCGATACCGACTATCAGGTTGGACAAGATAATATAGCGCTACAGATAGGGCCGTTTGGGCTAGATATTCATAACCGAGTTTTTATGATCTCCGGTTTGGCGATTGTGGCTTTTGTGTTTCTTACCTTGGCTTTTCAGAACCAAGTTTCGCCTTTGTTTGTGGAGTTACGTGGCTGGCTAACGGCTAATCTAGATTGGTTCTTTTTAAGCGTGGGTAATATTTTTGTGTTGGTGTGCTTAGGGCTGATTGTTTCGCCCTTGGGCCGAGTACGCATTGGTGGCACTAAAGCGACGCCAGATTTTACCTATGTCGGTTGGTTTTCTATGTTGTTTGCCGCCGGTATGGGCATAGGCCTGATGTATTATGGGGTGTCTGAGCCGCTCTCTCATTTTGGTACCTCGTTTGCCGGCATTACAGTGGAAAACGGTGTGCGCACCGACTGGGCACCTTTAGGTGGCGCGGTAGGGGATATAGCAGCGTCCACCGACTTAGGCATGGCAGCCACTATTTTTCACTGGGGACTGCATCCGTGGGCTATTTATGCTGTGTTAGCACTGGGATTGGCGATATTTTCCTTTAACAAGGGATTGCCACTGACCATGCGTTCGGTGTTTTATCCGCTGCTGGGTGAGCGAGTGTGGGGCTGGCCTGGACATTTAATTGATACGCTGGCGGTTATTGCCACCATGTTTGGCCTAGCAACCTCACTGGGCTTTGGTGCGTCACAAGCCAGTGCGGGCTTGAATTACTTGTTCGATATTCCGTTGGGCACCACTACCGAAATTATATTGGTTATCTTGATCACCGGTATCGCGACTATTTCTGTGATGGCGGGGCTAGATGCCGGTGTCAAGCGCTTGTCTGAAATCAACATGGCGTTAGCGGCCTTATTGCTAATATTTGTGATCATTGTGGGCCCGACACTGCTGATATTGAGCGGCTTCTTCACTAATTTAGTGTCTTATTTTGAGCACCTACCGGCGCTTGCCATGCCCTTTGACCGCGAAGACGCCAACTTCACACAAGGGTGGACCGCCTTTTATTGGGCGTGGTGGATTTCTTGGTCCCCCTTTGTCGGCATGTTTATTGCGCGAGTATCCCGTGGCCGTACTGTGCGTGAATTCTTGGTGTCGGTACTGTTAGTGCCCTCTACTGCTTGTATCTTGTGGATGACGGCTTTTGGTAGCACAGCGATTAACCAGCTGGTGAATGAGGGTTATCAGGCGGCAGCGGATGCGGCTATGCCATTACAGTTATTTACTATGTTGGATGCCTTGCCATTGGCACAGATTACTTCCTTCATCGGTATTATTTTGGTGGTGGTGTTCTTTGTGACTTCATCTGATTCAGGCTCCTTGGTGATCGATACTATCGCCTCTGGCGGTAAGGTGAATTCACCTAAGCCACAGCGGGTATTCTGGTGTGGTTTTGAAGGCTTAGTGGCCATTGCACTTATGCTGGGGGGCGGCTTGGCTGCGCTACAAGCCATGGCGGTTTCAACCGGATTTCCGTTTGCCATAGTGTTAGTGGTGTCGTGTATTTCCTTGATTAAAGGGCTTATGTCAGAACCCAGATAAAGCGGACTGAATAAGAAAGGTAAAGGGTGAAGCGTAACGTGTGCAGGGTTAACCCTAACACCCTGCGCTTTGCCCTTTTTTGTCGAACTAGCGCCAGCGCTGTTTTTTGCCACGGAAAAAGTTCGGAACTCACGGACATAGTTCAGGTGCGACGAGCGACAAGTGATTTATAGGGTAAGGGCTCCCCTCGTTCAGGCTGGGGTGTTTGGCTCTTACCCATAAGATCACTTTCAGATTTGATCACTATTTTTCCGTGTTCTTCCGTGCGGTCCGTGGCAAAAATAGGGTTAGTGTCGTTCACTTCGCTCTTTCCCCTTCACTCTTTCTACCTTCAACAAGTGAGCAGTGCTATGCAGGCTGAACAGCTGGAAATATTAGGGTTTATTCGTCGTTTCCCACCTTTTAATTCTTTAGCAGATGAGGTGTTGGCGTCGATTGCTCAGCAGGTAGAGATTGCCTATTACCGAGCTGGCACAGTTATCTTAAATTACGGTGACTTAGTGCATGATTTGTACTTGATCCGCAGCGGTGCCGTGGAGATGCACAGGCGCAGTGGCGAGTTACATAATCGCTTGAGTGAGGGCAGTTTGTTCGGCCAAATGGGCCTGTTGATGAACAACAAGGTGCGCATGTCGGCCACAGCGCTCGAAGACACCTTGGTCTATTGCCTACCAGAAGCGGTGTTTAATGCGCTCTATGAAGGCCATGAGTCATTTGCCGATTATGTGGAAGTAGAAGACAAGGCCCGATTACGCCAAGCGGTCTCGCGCCAAGAGGGCGGTGATGAGCTATTAACCTCAACGGTGCGCGAGCTAATTTCGCGGGAACCCGTGACCATTGCCTTGTCGGCCACTGTGTTAGAGGCGGCGCAAAAAATGACTGCTGAGGGGGTGTCGTCTATTTTAGTGCTGTCGGACCCTGAGCAAAATGACAGCCTAGCGGGTATTTTAACGGATCGGGATTTACGGGCTCGAGTATTGGCTGTGGGTTTGTCTGCCGATACGGGGGTGGCCGAGGTGATGTCTGCAGATGTGCTGGCGCTAGAAAGTGGCCAGTTCGTGTTTGAGGCCATGCTGATGATGTTACGCTACAACCTGCATCATTTGCCGATTTTACATAAAGGTAAACCCCTGGGGGTGATTGCGCTGTCGGATGTGATGCGCCATGAGTCGCGCAATAATCTTTTTGTAGTACGCCATATTTTTAAGGCACAAAATACCGAGGAGCTGGCGGCCATCGCCGACGATGTTAAAGCCTGCTTCGTGCGTATGGTGAATGAAGATGCTAACTCTCAGATGATTGGCACCGCCATGGCGGGCATTGGTCGCAGCTTTAAGCAACGGCTGCTCGAGCTGGCCGAGCAAGAATTAGGGCCGCCACCTGTGCCTTATTGTTTCTTGGCACTGGGCTCTATGGCCCGTGACGAGCAGTTAATTGTGACCGATCAGGATAACGCTATTATTCTCGATAACCGTTATGACGCTGCCGCCCATGGCGCTTATTTTGCCGACTTGTCGAAGCGGGTGTGCGATGGCTTGGCGCTATGTGGTTATAGCTATTGCACCGGCGGCATTATGGCCACTAATGTGCAATGGCAAAAAACACGCAGCCAATGGGAGCAGTGTTTTAGCGATTGGATTGCCAACCCTAATCCTCAGTCGTTACTGAATAGCTCCATCTTTTTCGACCTCGATGGCGTCTATGGTGAAACCCAATGGGCCGATCAGCTTAATGCACTTATTTCACGCCAAGCACAGCGTAGCCCGCGATTTTTAGCCTGCATGGCGCGCAATGCTTTGGGCCGCACGCCGCCGCTGGGCTTTTTTAAAGAGTTTGTGATGGAGCAAGACGGCAAACACAATAACTCCATTAATCTGAAACGCCGTGGCACCGCTCCCTTGGCGGATCTTATTCGAGTGCATGCGCTAGCGGTGGGCTCTAAGGCACATAACTCATTCGATCGTTTAAATGATGTGATTGAGTCAAATATTTTACCCAAAGGCCGGGGGCCGGATTTACGCGATGCCATGGAATTTATTGCCACAGTGCGGATTCGCCATCAGGCGTTTGATCTAGAGGCGGGTAACGAGCCAGATAATAATATTGAGCCAGAAAACTTGTCAGACTTTGAACGGCGCAATCTGAAAGATGCCTTTCAAATTTTAAGTCATGCACAAAAGTTCATGAAGTTTCGTTATCAGCCCAATCGGAGCTAATCGCACCATGTTTTATCTGCGTCCCCAAGACATAGAGCGTCAAGACGAGCTGCCAGCATGGCCCGAGCTGTTTAACGAGCGCGCACGACAAGCGCGAGATTACCGGCTGGAGCGTTTTTATCGTGCCGGTACTATTAGCGCCAATACGCCACTGTCACAGGTACCCTTTGTGGCCATGGATTTTGAAACCACCGGCCTTAATTCGAAAAAAGATGCCATCGTGAGCATTGGTTTAGTACCCTTTGATGTGCAGCGAGTGCGCTGTAAAGACGCCAAACATTGGATTGTCAATCCGCATAAGCCGATGTCTGATGACGCGGTAGTGATCCACGGTATTACGCATTCCGAAGTGCAAACCGCACCGGATTTATTACTAGTACTGGATGAGTTATTGGCGGCATTAGCAGGCAGCGTGGTGGTGGTACATCATAAGGCGATAGAGCGCGGATTTTTAGCGGCGGCACTGCAGGCAAGATTAAACGAAGGTATTGTATTTCCGGTGGTCGATACCATGGAGCTAGAAGCTCGCCTGCACCGAAATAAGCCGCTAGGTCTGTTTGGGCTATTGAAACAGCTCGCACATTTTCGCCGGGCACAGCCTGCCTCTATACGCTTAGCCGACAGCCGAGACCGCTATCATCTGCCATTTTATCAGCCTCACCATGCGCTAACGGATGCCTTGGCCACCGCCGAGTTGCTGCAAGCGCAAATCGCCCATCATTATCAGCCAGACACGCAAATCAGTGAAATTTGGGGATAAATAAAAGATAAGCTAATGTTTATCGCTCCCCAAGCTCCGCTTAATCGTTAGCGGATAGTTTTATGACTGGCTCTTTGTCATCTTGTTCAAGCACACTGTTGTCGTCGATGACGCTGATCACCGGCTCTACGCGGCTAGACGCTGTCTTGTTGAGCACAGATGAATTGGCGGGAGCAGGGGCCTTGCAGGCCGTTAAAATATCTGCGCGCAAGGTGCTGACACTCGGCAAGGCTTTTGGTGATATTTCAACCATGGGCAAGCCTGCAGCTTGCAGCGCTTGCCACAATTGTTGCTGTTTGCGCAGCTCTTTTTTGCGCATGCTGTCGTCGCTTAACACAATGACAACGCGAATTTTCAAGTCTTGTGGAGAGCACAATATAAAATCCACGGTTTCACCGTATAACTGATGCAAGGCTTGCTCGCGTTGGGATTTTTGCAGCGACGGATTTAGCATCATAAACTCCGCTAAGCTGACGTTGGCGAACACGCGTAATTGGCTACCTACGGCCTCATCGATTAAGCGCAAGCCCTGGATGGCTTCTCGGCTAAATAAGAGTTTTTGTTGATAAAGGGGCTTAAGTGGTCCACGCCAGATGCGTTTTAATGCCGCTATGAGTATCAGAAATGAAACAGCGGCGACCACAATAACAATCAGCCAGTCGAGCATGGAAACGGGAGGGATCTTGATCATGGGAAGCCTGAATAAAAAAGAGGGATATAACGGCATTAGTGTAACAGAGACCGAGCGTAAAAATGAACTGCTAGCACTATGAGTACCGCCGTTAATTACGCGCTTTAGGGCGCGGATGCTGGCTTGTAGTGGCCTTGGCACTTATAATCGCGCCCAGTATTTGCGCCAAAGGGCGTAGGCTAAGACCAGAGGGCAGTTAACATCCTCAAGGCGAGCATAGGTTTGTGGTGATGAGTCAGGTATTAATTAATGGCGCTAATGACGCGCCAAATCGAGTGTTGTTCGCTCATGGCGCCGGTGCAGGCATGGATAATGCGGTGATGGCAAGCCTTGCGGTCGGGTTAGCCGACGCGCATATTCAGGTGATCCGCTTTGAATTTCCCTTTATGCAAAAGACGCGAGCTGATGGTCGACGTCGCCCTCCCGATCGCGCGCCGGCGTTAATCGCCTGTTGGCAAGAAATGATGCATGAGTTTGCCCATCCGCGCTTATTTTTAGCCGGTAAATCTCTGGGTGGACGCATGGCCTCCTTAGTCGTTAACGAGCGAGAGAATGAGCTGGAAACTGATGCCTTGAGTCCTGCGGGACTGATCATGCTGGGCTTTCCGTTTACGCCGCCGAATAAGCCGCAGCAATATAGGGGCGAACACTTAGCAACCTTAACCACGCCTAGTTTGCTGGTACAAGGAGAGCGAGATGCGTTTGGTAATAAAGAAACGGTATTAGGTTATGCGCTGTCACCCAAGATACAAACGATGTGGGTGACAGATGGCGATCACAGCTTTAGTCCACGCAAGGCGTCCGGCACCTCGCTGGATAATAATATTGCCGCCATAGTGGCCACCATAAGGAGTTTTATTCTTGCTCACTAAATTTGGCTTTTATGCGTCCGCCTTTTTCGGTCTCACCGCCACCGTTTTGGGCGCGTACGGTGCTCATGGTTTGGCGGCCACAGGTGTGGCGCCGACCTTAGTCGCGTCTTTTAATACCGGTGTGCAGTATCAATTTTTTCATGCCTTGGCACTGCTATTTTTAGTGCTGGCACTGCGGGTGAACCCCGTAAAAGCTCTGCAATGGGCGGTAATTTTCTTTACACTGGGCACGCTGTTATTTAGCGGCAGTATTTATGCTTTGGTGCTGTTGGGCACCAAGGGGATAGGTTTTATGACACCACTGGGTGGTGTTTGTTTTATGGCGGGATGGTTGAGCCTGTTGCTGGCCGGTCGCACTTGGTTGAGGTCTTGATGAAACAGTTATTAATATATTGTCGCCCTGGGTTTGAGAAAGAGGCGGCAGCGGAAATTCAGGACAAGGCAGGCGAGTTTGGCTGCCCCGGCTTTGCCCGTACCAAGGACGACAGTGGCTTTGTAATTTACGAATGCTTTGGCGAGGACGATGCGGACTTAATGGCACGTAAGCTGTCGTATCGTGAGCTGATTTTTGCCCGTCAAATGCTGGTGGTGCATGCCGAAGTCAAAGACTTGCCGTTGGACGATCGCATCTCGCCGTTGCTGGACGCGGCCGAAGGCATGGAGCTGTGCGGTGATATTCGCGTCGAAACCCCAGATACGAATGACGGTAAAGAGCTGTCTAAATTTTGCCGTAAATTTACCGTGCCGATGCGCCAAGCCCTACGCGGAAAAGGCTTGTTGACCCGTAACGAGATGACCAATAGACCGGTATTGCACCTGTTTTTTCTGGCCAATAACCATGCGCTGTTAGGCTATTCCTATTCGTTTAATAACTCGCCGTTTCACATGGGCATACCGCGCTTACGCTTTGCCTCGGACTCACCGAGTCGCTCCAGCTTAAAATTGGAAGAAGCCTTTCATGTGTTTATTCCGCGCCATGAGTGGGAGCTGCGCTTAACCTCTGGCATGCGCGCCGTGGACTTGTGTGCCGCTCCTGGCGGTTGGACCCATCAGTTAGTCTCTAGAGATATGATGGTGACCGCCATCGACAATAATCCCATGGATGCCAAACTGATGGATACGGGGCAGGTGAAGCATTATAAAGATGATGCGTTTAGCTGGCGCCCGGCGCGCCAAAATACCTATTGGTTGGTATCGGATATGGTGGAAAAGCCAGCGCGGGTGGTGTCCATCATGGCTGAGTGGTTGCTGGAAGAAAACTGCCAAGAGGCGATTTTTAACCTTAAATTGCCGATGAAAAAACGCTATGCCGAAGCCATACATAACCTGCAGCAGCTGCGAGCTAAGTTAGAAGCGCTAGGTGGCTTTCATATTCAAGCCAAGCAGCTATATCATGACCGTGAAGAAATTACCGTGCACGTGTATCGTCCCTATAAAGTGGCGAAATTAGTGCCAAAAGAATAGAAGATGTGCAGGGTGAGGCGTCAAGGGTGAAGTGTAAAATCCAGTTCTAACAGCCCAAAGCCAAGCTAAACTAAACATAAAAGCACCGAGTCGGTAATAGGCTCGGTGTTTTTTTATGGGGCTTATAGTTAGTTTGTGGTTATATTTTCCTCACGCCTCACGCCTCACGCCTCACGCCTCACGCCTCAAGCACCTCAATACCGATAGGTCAAATCCAACCGTGACTCGTCATCGGTGATTTTAACGTCTATCTCGAGTTGATTGCTGATGGCTGTGGGCCGAAAATTGAGTTTAATGCCATCACCGCGAAACTTCAGCTCGGTTTGCAGGCCGGGACGGTCGAACTTTAAGCGAGGGCTTAAGTTCTTGAGTGACAGTCCTAATGAGCTTTGGGGTGACAGCTGAAAGTTGGAGTAGGCACTGAGTCTGGGATTGCCGCTATTAGCGGGGCCGCTAGGAGTCAGTTCGATATGTATTTGATAACGGCTGGGCAGTAACGCAAATAAATCTGAGCGGTTTAATAACATTTGCTGGGGTGTGAATGATAGCGTATTCAGCCCAGTTAAACTGACGGGCGAGGCGAGAAACGATGCTGGGGCGGGCACTGATTCGGGTGTTGCTAGTTGGGTTACTGGCTTACTGGCCGGGAGTGGCGCTGGATTGGCATTAGCAGGGCCACTTAATCGCGATTGAAGCGCAAACTTGGTGAGGGGCGGCGCTTTGGTACGCGGAGCCTGTTCGTTATAGGCGAGGCAAGGCACCATGAACAACAGAAATAGTAGACAAAAAACGAGCGGCTGCGGTGCGAGTCGACTATCCATAGTCCTACCTCTCTTATGCAATTAACTCTTATGCAATTAACAATCTCCTACTCGTAACTAAGCATAGCCGTCGGGGGTTGCTATACGCGGATATTTATGAAATTTTTTTTAAGCAATAAAAAAAGGGCCGTTTGGCCCTTTTAATACATGATGGCGATGTTAACTTGGTGCGACACTTAGCGCCAATTACAAATTGCTAATAATAGCGTCGGTAAATTCGGTGGTGCTGGCGGAGCCGCCTAAATCACGAGTCAGGGTGTGGCCCTGTTTAATGGTGTTGCGCATGGCGTTGCGAATACGTTCGGCCTTCTCTTGCATGCTGTTATCTTGACCACTGAGGTGCTCTAGCATTTGAATGGACGCTAAAATTACCGAGCAAGGATTGGCAATATTTTGGCCTGCGATATCGGGCGCCGAGCCGTGTACCGCTTCAAAAATGGCCACATCTTTACCAATATTGGCGCCCGGTGCCATGCCTAAACCGCCCACTAAGCCGGCGCACAGATCTGAGATAATATCGCCAAATAAGTTGGTGGTCACTATTACATCGAAGCGCTCAGGGTACATGACCAAGTTCATGCATACCGCATCCACTATCATCTCGTTGGTTTCTATTTGCGGGTAGCGCTGTGCTACTTCGCGCGCCACGTCTAAAAATAAGCCGGAGGTGGATTTTAAGATGTTGGCCTTGTGTACTATGGTGACTTTTTTTCGACCTTCTTTAACCGCCAGTTGATAGGCAAATTCGCTAATGTGCTCGGCGCCGGCGCGGGTAATGACGCTAGTGGCTTCGCCACTGTTGTTATCACTGGCGCGGGTTTGGCCTATGCCCGAATACATGCCCTCGGTATTTTCGCGAATGGTAATAATGTCGATATTTTCATAACGGCTATGGGTGCCCTCAAACGACACTACGGGGCGTAAGTTGGCGTAAAGATTAAAGTATTTGCGCAGTGCTACATTGACCGAGCTAAAGCCGCCGCCAATGGGGGTGGTGAGCGGGCCTTTGAGGGCGATTTTGTTGTGGGCTATTGAGTCTAAAGTACCTTGAGGCAGCAGCTCGCCGTGTTTTTCTAGCGCCACCAAACCGGCGTCGGCGTAGTCATAACTAAAATTACAGCCTGCTGCGTCTAAAATACGGATGGCGGCCGCCACTATGCTGGGGCCAATACCGTCACCTGGGATCACGGTAATACTGCGTTGCGTCATGGGTTGGGTTCCGTCTGTGGAGAGTAACAATAAGCCGTTATAGCAGCTTAGCAAGGCACCAGCTATCCGCCCTTAGTCGAACTGTGATAGCGCAGTTGGCTAAGATTAAAACCCAGCTCGATATCATCAACTAGCTTGACTAATTGCCGAGCCAGCAGCGCTTGCTCTCTATGGGTGAGCACGGCGTTATCTTCTTTGGATAGCTCGTCGTCTGGCATATTTTGCGCCTCAGTCAGCAAGTTGTCTAGGTTATGCCAACGCGCAAGTAAGGCATGAGCGCGTTTTGGGCCTATGCCCGGCACACCTTTGATGCTGCTACCCGAGACGCCGGTGAGCGCCCAATAATCCACCAGTTGATGGATGCCTAACTGAAATTTTTGCTCGGCACCCGCTTGGGTAACGGCGGCTTGCTTGAAGTGATCCCACAGCTGAATATGCGGGTTAAGCAGTTGGCAGAAACCTTGATCGGTAGAGACGATGACACTGGATTTACCGTGGCGGCTGAGGGTGCGCGCCAAGGTGGCAATTAAGTCGTCCGCTTCATCTGTGTCGGAGAGCAGCGCATCTATGCCGATACCCCATAAGTCTTGTTGCAATTGGCCTAAGTAATCGGCCAAGGGCGCGGGCATGGGTTTGCGATTCGCTTTGTAAGCGGGATATAAATGATGGCGAAAACCCTGAGGCGCGCCATCAAATACCGCTACCACGTGACTGGGCTGAAATTGGCGCAGCAAGCGGGTAGCTGCATGAATGAGAGCCGCACTGGTGGCGGCCAGTGCGGCTTTACTGTCTTGATGTTGCAGCTCTTGTACCGCATAGAGGCGGCGGATCAAATTGAGCGCGTCAAGGATCAGCAGTTGCATATATTAACGGTTAATACGATAGCAAGGCACATAGGTGGTGCCTGGCAGTTTCATGCGTTCTTGTTCGACAAATTGCTGTAGTAGTTTATCCATCATCTGCATCATTTCAGGCTCACCATTGAGCAAGAAAGGGCCGAATTCTTCAATGGCTTTAATACCGCCTTCTTTCACGTTACCCGCCACTATGCCCGAGAAAGCTCGGCGCAGGTTAGCCGCCAGCTGTTGCGGCGGTTGATCGCGATTAAGATTTAGGCTGGCCATGTTTGCATGATCGGGTACAAACGGCTGTTGAAACTCAGGCTCTATGTGCAGCGACCAGTTAAAGGAGTAGGCATCCCCCACGGACTTGCGATAATCGCGTACTAACGGCATGGCATTTTTGACGCGGCGCGCCACTTCTGCCGGATTGTCGATGATGATTTGATACAGCGATTGGGCGTCTTTGCCCAAGGTGCTGCCAATAAATTCATCCATGCTACGAAAATAGTCGGCGCTTGCTTTGGGGCCGGTAAAAATAATCGGCATCGGCTGATTGCGGTTTTCAGGGTGCAACATTATGCCCAAAATGTATAAAATTTCTTCGGCGGTACCCACGCCACCCGGAAACACGATAATGCCGTGACCCACGCGTACGAAGGCTTCTAAACGTTTCTCGATATCGGGCAGGATCACCAGCTCGTTGACGATGGGATTTGGCGGCTCGGCGGCAATAATAGAGGGTTCAGTCAGGCCGATATAACGGCTACCAGACACTCTTTGTTTGGCATGCCCCACAGCTGCACCTTTCATCGGACCTTCCATGGCGCCGGGGCCACAGCCAGTACAGATGTTCATATCACGCAGCCCTAGCTCATTGCCCACTTCGCGGGTGTACTGATATTCCAAGGCTGAAATGGAGTGTCCGCCCCAGCACACGGCCAAGTTTGGTTCTTGGCCTGTGTGTACTGTGCCGGCATTGCGCAAAATTGAAAAGACTAAGTCTGTTAACTGTGCTGAGCTGAGGTTGCACTCTTCTGCAAATTGCAGTTTGCTGTTTACATAAATAATATCGCGCAGCACAGAGAACAAATGATCTTGAATGCCGCGAATAATCTCGCCATCCACGAAGGCGTGTATCGGCGGATTAAATAGCTCTAATTTTACGCCGCGCTCACGGCGGATCACGTTAATGTCAAAATCTTTATGACGGTCTAAAATTTCTTTCGAATTGTCGGTTTGGCTACCTGAATTAAGCACGGCCAAGGCGCAATTACGAAATAGCTGGTACAGGTTGCCGTGTGCTGATTTTTTTAGGTTGTCCACTTCAATTTGTGACAGCAAGTTCATGCTGCCCACTGGATTTATATGGGTGATCATTATCACTCCTTGAATATTGTTATGTGGTCAGTCGATGACTAGCTGATCACGGCCCGCGTGCTTAGCGCGATATAAGGCTTGATCGGCGCGCTCCAAGGCAGAATGTATAGTATCGCCCGCTTTAAATAGCGTCGCGCCTAAGGAAATTGTGATAGTCACCGGTTGGTCTTTAAAGCGAAAAGGAATCTTTTTCACTTGCTCACGCAGTTTTTGTAACGGTGTTTCTAGGTTATCTTGGCTGACATTATTGAGCAGTACCGTGAATTCCTCACCGCCAAAACGCGCGACAAAATCGCTTTCGCGCAATGATCTTTGTAAGGTTCTGGCAATCAGACGCAGCGCTTTATCGCCGGCGAGATGGCCATATTTATCATTAATTTCCTTGAAATAATCGATATCGAGCAAGGCAATACATAAGGGTTTATCATCACGTAACCATTGTCGATATTCTACTTCGAGCCGTTGATCCATGCCGGCTCGGTTATGAATTTGCGTTAAGCTGTCGACAAACAGCTTATCATTTTGCTTGCTGAGTTGTTGCTGGAAATGATCGGCTTCTTGTTTCAGAAAGCCAATCTGTTGTTCCATTTCTGTCATGCGGGTTAGTAAGGCTTGCTCGCGCGCTTGTAAACGCTCATTTTGCACTAAGATATGGTTAATGCTGCGCATGCGCACTTCAATATCGGCTTTGAGTTGGGCATTTTCTTGGCAAATTAAATGCTCGCTAATGGCTCTCAGCTCACCGGCAACATGCTGGTTATGATGACTGCGTGCGTCACACAATGATTGTTCTTCGCTGAGGGTGATAGCTGCGTATTGATGCACCTCTTCGAGATCTGTGTACAGCTTAGTTAAATATTGCTTGGCGTTGCTGCGCTCAAAGCGCACGCCTTCAATGGTGAGATCAATTAAGCGTAAGCACACCTCAGGTAATTCGGCGGGCGCTACGGGATTGAGCAATTGTCGACGGATCTTGGCCAGTTCGATGGCGACTGGACCAGAAAAATGTAGCTCTTCCACCAACTGCTGTAAACGCGAGCATAATTGATGCTGAAGGGCTTCATTTTGGCGCTCACGATCTAGCACGTCTTCGAGCGCTTGCTGGTAATAATCGAGTAGTTGCCACAGTTGTACTTGATGACTAGCATCACCGATACGCAATTGCGCCAGCAGTTCGTCGCCCTCAATGGGACTGGCGCCCGATTGCTGCAATAGAGTAGCGGCTGCGCTTAACTTCTGGCTGCCCAACTGCTGCAAGCGGGCGAGTTTAGTGTACCCGTTTTGTAAGCGCAGCAATTGCAGCTCAAGCTCGGCGGCCAGCACCTCAGCATTGAGCTGCGTACTCGACGCCTGAGGTTTGGTACCTGTCAATAATTTTTGCCACTGGCTAAATAATCGGGAGTTAGTGTCGTCGGGCTGTATGGCTAAACGTGACGCTGGGTGTTTTAAATCAGCGATGAGGTGTTCTAGCCGAGTGATCACCGCTGTTAGCTCTTGCAACATCAATTTATCGTTAAGATTATTCATGTGATACCTGCGAAGCCGCCCTTATCAATTAAATCGTCTTGGCTCGCTCAGGAGCTAAGGCTTGCCAATCAATATAATGTTTTTGATGGGAACAGTTTACTTTTACTAAGCCTTTGAGAATACCTTGAATGCAACAATGACGTATATCACCATTAAAAAAAGCCGCTTGCTGGCAATCCAGAGCCAATAATTCTACCCAAGCTCGCTCACCGGTTTCTTTACTCAGTTGGTGTGCGGCGGCCATGGCCAGATATAAAATATCACCCATGCGCATATCATCCAGTGCATGAGGGGCTTTTGGCAAGAACGGATGACCAATAATGCCAATCGCTAAACGCTTATCTAAGTTATAAACAGAGGGAAATTCCTCAAACATGCGCTCTAAATTGGTTAACGTTTCCTGCAATGAGCTTACTTGGCGTTGTGCAATAACATACATAAATTGCCCTTCGCGCAAGTCATACAGACGCGCCTCAGGATGGATACGTCCTTGCAGATAAGTGCCTAGCTGTTGTTGCAGCGCTCTGGCGGCCACTAACCCTAAGCGTTCACTCAAATCGACCATAAAGGGGACATGCAACAGCAGGTAGTAAATTTTATCATCAAATGGCTGAGCTTGAGCTTCATTTAAGTACCATTGCTCTGAGCTAAGCTGGCTCTTGGCCACTTCTTTGGGCAAGCGCAGCATGAGCTGGCGCCAATTAGGTAGGCCGGTACGCGATTCCACTAACAAAGAATGCGTTAAGACGGTATTTTGCTCATGCAAGCGCCGTCGAGACACCAGATTACGCCACACGGCATATAACAGTAACGCCGCACTCACGCTGAGTGCGATGACCAAGGATGAGAACAACTGTTTATCTTGCTGTAATTGCTTGCCTTGCAGGCGTAGGCTCGCCAACTCACGCTCTTGCTGCAACTGCTGGTCATTATCTTGCACTAAGCTTTGGGTCAATAAACGATTAAGCTGGCTGGCTTGGGCGAAATGGTCGTGATAGGCCTGATAATGAATTAAGGCTTGGCTGGGGTTATGATTGTGTTCAAATAACAGTGCCAATAAACGATGGCTCTCGATTAAACGCGGTACATTCTTGATGCGCTCGGCAAGTGTGAGTGCCTGCTCTAGCTGTAATAAGGCCAAGCCGTTTTCGTGCTGGCTCATATACAACTGGCCTAGTTGATGCAGTGTATCTATTAGTAGTAGTGGTTTTTGTTGCTGCGCTACCATCTTGTGCGCGCCAGCTGGCTTAATATCGTGATTACGCTCAAAGCTAGCGCGGGCTTGGTTCAAATAGGGGAGCGCTTCGCTTGGTTTATCTAACAGCCGATAGCTGTGGCCAATTTCTAAATACAATTGCGCTATTTGATTGTTGTCGACCAAGATTTTAGCCAAATCCAGCGCATTAAAAAAATAGACTAACGCCAAGCTGGCGTCTTGACTGCTGGTGCGCGTCACTCGACCTAAGTTAAGTAAGGAGCTAATTAATAAATTGGGATTGCCTAACGATTCAAACTCACTGGTTGCGAGATTGGCAAAATGAATGGCTTGTTCACTTTTGCCTAAGCTGGCATTAATCGCTGCGGCTTTTTCTGCGGCCTGCGCTTTTAAGTAATACTGGCGACGTTTGCCAAGCAGGCTGAGGGTTTCTACGTAGTGAGCTAGTGCTAATTCGTCTTGTTGTATGAGCTGATAATAATTAGCCAATAAGTAATTGGCCCACGCCTGCTGGGTATGCTGATTATCTTCTTGAGCTTGCAAGCGAACATGCTCAAACGCTAAGCGGGCCTCTTCCATTTTGTGTTGATAGAAGAGGGTGCTGGCTTGCAGCAGCGGCAGTGCTTGCTGTAAAGCGTCGGCACTCTCGGCATTAAGTAGGGTTTGGGCATGATTTAGCAGCTTGTTCGCTTGTGCGGCATCTTGTCTGGCCAGTGATAATTTAGCCTTGATCATTAAGCCCGCCGCGTGGCTGTCGGTTTGGCGATAGCGCTTAGCCAGCTTAATCGCCTGATTAATGCTGGCATCGGCTGGCAACAATAAGCCTTCGTTGGCTTGGCACAAGGCTTGAATTTGCCACGCTACTAGGCTTTGTTCTCGTGAGCGATAGTGCTGGCTCATGGCTTCTTGGTCAAAATCTTGTCGAGAGTTGACCAACTTTGCGGGATCAATTTCTTTACGCTGCAAAAATAATTGAGTGATGGCGACGCATTCGGCCGGACGGCTAAGCATTAGTTGCTGAGCCTGTTGCAGCTGCACAGGCTCAATTTGGTGATGCTGCAGTACGGGAGCACCAGCCAGATGGGAAACCAAAACGGCAACAGACAAGATCACAATAACAAACACCGATATGCATGCAAATAGCTATCCAGCTTACCATAAGTGCGAGCCGAGTGAAGACTCGCTTGTGCAGCCCTAAGCGTAAGCAGTCACTTATATATCAGCCGTCATAGGCCTGAGGTGTACGTCACACGTAAACTTCTGCGCTGTCTCTTGCCTGTGCTAATGTCGGGCCGTCTGTTAGGCAAAGAACACCTAGACTCCGTTTTATTTTTTAACAGACGGCTTAAGCTGACCGCTCCCCACTGGGCATTACTGGCGCTGCAAGCGCACGTTGGCGGCTTTGCCGGCTACGTTACTGCGATAGGGATTAATATCGAGTCCGCCACGGCGGGTGTAACGGGCATAGACAGTTAATTCTTTTGGCTTGGCGTGTTGCTGTAAGTCCATAAAAATGCGCTCGACGCATTGCTCATGAAATTCATTGTGTTGACGAAATGAGATCAGGTAGCGCAACAAGGCTTCGCGATTAATACGCGGGCCTTGGTAGCGGATCATAATACTGCCCCAATCGGGCTGACCGGTAACTAAGCAGTTTGATTTAAGCAGGTGTGAGTGCAGTGTTTCGTTGACCCATTCGTCATCCGTTATATTGTCTAATAGCGCCAAATCCGGCTGATACTGCTGCACCTCTATGTCCAGATGGTCGATACAATCGCCGGGCAAGATACCAAATTGGTTAGAGGCATTTTTTAGCTCATAGAGTTTTACTTTGACGACGGTTTGCGCACACAGGCTCAAGTCTCTCGTCATCACCTCTTCCACATCCTCTAAATGCTCGAAGTGGCTTTGATTTAAACTATTCAGATACAGCTTGAAGGATTTTGATTCAATAAGGTTGACGCTATTAATGGGCACGCGCACCTCGCCCATGGCTACCACAGGCTTACCTTTGCTATTCAGCCAAGACAGTTCATACAGGTTCCACACATCTTCACCGGCAAAGGGTAGGTTATCTGGAGTTAAGCCCAAATCATCGCGGTTTAAGCTGCGGGGCACGCCTTGTAACTGGCTGGCATCGTATTCACAGACGTAGCTGCTTTGTTTACCTAAGGCTAAGGCATCGAGTGCCAAGCTTGCCTGATATTTTTGCTCGGGTGTCATTTCAAAGTCCAATTGGTAGAATAAGATGCTCTGACCTTATTGTGAGTCTTTAGTATGCAAGATCAAGTGGTGAACGCGCTTTGCGAATTATTTGTCCGCCAGCGTCGGGTCGGCGGTATTCCCTTGGTGGCGCACGATGCGGATTTTCCTTCCCCTGCTGAGCTTTTGCCCGCCGTGGCGGGTCAGGTAGGTTGGCAGGCTTGGCTAAAGCCTGAGCCTAGCGCATTTTCCAATGTAGGCGAGGCGCTGGAAATAGCGGTGCACCCTGATGTGAGTGAATTTTTTGGCCACTATTACGCGGGCAATATCGAGGGCTGTTTTAAAGGCTTATTTTTTACCTTGTTACAGCCTTGGAATGAAGCGGATTTTGAACGGCTACAACAACATCAAATTGCCCATCAGTTGATGATGAGAAAGCTGAAATTGCCGGCCAGCTGGTTTTTAGCCAGCTGTGCTGATGAGCAAAAGTTGGTGACGCTTAATAATGCCAGCGGCGAAGTGCAATTAGAGCGCTTAGGTAAGGGCTGTATTGGTGTGTTGGCCCCAAATTTGGCGACGTTTTTACGCCAAGTAGAGCCTTGTTGATTAGCGCGTGAGGAATAAGGGGGAAGAGTGAAGGGGGCAAGCCAACAGCAGCGCCGATATCGGCATGCCGCAAGAATGTAGATGCGGCGACCGCCGAAATCCGCCTCAGTGCATTGCGAGCGAAGCAATCCATTCCATTCCATTTTTAGTCTTCTTGGCGCTGGGCGCTATGTTTTTCATTCAGCATTCAGCATTCAACACTAAAAACTCAACACTAAGCATGGATTGCCCCGTCGTTGCACTCCTCGCACAGACGAACGTGTGGTCTTTGCCGTCTTCCCGTCTTGCGAGCGCAGCCATCCATTTTTTAGTCTTAGCCTTTTTGGCGCTGGGCGCTTAGCGCTGTAGTTAGTCTTTAAAATCCCAAGATAAGTTTGAGACTAAACGGCAGGGCTCGCATTTGAAATCAAAAATATCGTGCAGCGGCTCGCTTAACTGCCAAGGCTGGCCACAGCTTGGGCAAGGGCGCGCTAACTCGGACGCTAAATTGTCGCCACCCACGCGATATAAGTAATAAAAAGTCGGTATTTTTGTGAGCGACTCTATTTGCTTACACAGTTTGATGCCGCGCTGACTTAAACGGCTGCTGGGCTCGCTGATCTCGCTGACCGCCCCGTGCTCTAAGACAGAACCGTTCATTTGCAGCTGGTCACAGGCTTCCCAATCTTCTTGCCATTTGATCACTTGTTTAGCATCGCCATTGGCCACCGCCGGTATTTTATACAAAGGGATGGGCGCCAAATGCTCGCCACAACGCAGCGGCGAACAAGAGTGTAAATAGGTGGTGTACAGCAGTTGCCACGGCCGCTCGCTGCAAGCATCTGTGGTGTCGGAATTGAGGTCTTGGCCTTTCATCGCCATCTTAGGGCTAGTGAGGCCTGCTTGGTGTAAACGGTCAATCGCCAGCTCTACTTGGCGGCTGTGATAGCGGGCATGCAGGCTATCTTGCTCGGGGCACACCACGCGCGTGGTGAGGCCGTCAGCATGCATGGCGGTCGGGAATTCCCGGCCGATAATTTGTCCGTTATAGCGCAGCGCATCAATAAACTGGCGAATAGCGGGCTCAGCCTCGGCTAATTCGGTTTCTTGGTAGCAATCAAAGTGCAGTTCACATACCCACATTACTCAGTCCTTCGGCGTACTAGTTGAGTTGACAATTTAGTTGAGGTGGCGATTAATCATTTTTTCCACCCAAGGTGGTCGCTAATAAATGTTCTAAACGTTCCAGTCTCAGCGCCTGTTCAGTGACGAGCTGCTCGAGAGCGAGCAGGCGTTCGCTTAGCTCAGATAGCTCAGACTCTGGTTGTGCATGTGTATTAGCGCCGTGCAAGCTGGCCGTCGTCAGCGGCGGCAAACTGTCCGGTGACTGTTTATAGCGACTCACCAGCGCCAATAGCTCGCTTAAGGGCACTGGCGTGGTAAGACGGGCGCGCACTGCCGCCGTGGTGATGGCTTTTTCTTCGACGGCGAGCTGGCGTATCACCGCCAGTATCTGTTGTTGAGGCATAATTTTTATTCAACTCTGCTTATGTAACGCTTTTTTTGTCGGCCTATCTAAAGCTAAGTAATGTCACATAACTCGTGTTGAGCCTGCAGCCAGCTTATCCCTTAGAGATTTAAAATATCGTCACCACGACTTTTCGCTGAAGAGACGGCTATCGACGAAAACCGCTGTTTTTATTGAGCTGACCGCTTACAGCTTCAAGCTGCCCGCAGGGCTTATCTAAGGCTGATATTGAGCTGGTCTATTACTTCGGCCCAGTCTGAGTCGGCTTGCCAGCCTTCTTTTAAGAAACTGGCTTGAGCTTTGCTCCAAAAGGGCGCGTCCACTAATTCCAAGTCGGCGGGCAATTGGTGACTTTTAATAAATTGCTCAATGCCATCATGGCTGGCATCTAACCCTAATTGCTCAAACAGAGCGCTAAATGGGTGATTAATTGATTCCATCATAAAATCTCCTTAATTTTCTACTCGTTAAGTTGAATATAGGGTTACATACGCCTCACGCTTAAAGCATAGGTGAATCTGTCTCGCGCAATACTGGCAAGTCTACATTGAGCACTGTGAGGTGATGCAGCCACAATACTCCCTCGTTCTGTTGCAGGCCATCGTGGCTGAACTCAAACCTAAACTGCGTTAGCAGTCTGCCTCGTTGCCATTTGAAGCGATACCGATACACGCTTAACAATTGAAAGCTCTGTTGGCGACAATAACGGGCCAGCCAAGCTTGTGCAAACTCACTTTGACGCCTGAGCTGCCAGTAGCCGGCGCCAAACAGTAAGATCGCCATTAAACTCAGTAACTCCGTCATGCTGATGCCGATGCGGTATACAAGGCGCCCAGTGCGTCTTTTAAGGCGGGCGCTAAGGCTGGGTTATGCAAGTTGCTCAAGATTAATGGCCGCAGCACGGGCAGCGACACCAGCTCGGAAAACACGGCATTAAAGAGTTCGCCGTGGCGCTCGGCCAGTTGGCTTAAATACGCCAGTAATAAGGCTTCATCGGCTAATTCTTGCCAAAGTCTGGCCACTAAACACAGCATTAAAGCCTGACTGGGCGCCACGCTGAGTAGGGTGGCGATTTTTTGCTGGCGACTAATAAACGCCGGACTGGCCGCCGTGGCCCGCAATAATAATGCGATGCGCTCATTATCAGGCGTGTGGCGCTCCAGCTCGTGACTCACCGCATCTAACAATAACTGATTCACCGAGTCTGACAGTGGTTGATGCTCACACTGCTGGCAGAGTGCGGTTTGCACCGGCTCAGGTAAGAGTGGCCATTGGCTTACTAATAGCTGACTTAACGGCGCATCGTTTTGCAAACGCGCCGCCACTTCTGCCAAGCCCTGCAAGCCTAATTGCTGCCAGTCATCTTGGGTGGGGGCGGCTAAATAATCGAGCGCACCTTGATAGAAATGAGAGGGCGGCGTGTGCAAAACTTGCCCTAAACGGGCATGAAAGGCGGCCAGTTTTTCGGGCGAGGGCGCAAAGGTAAAAGGCGTTTGCGCCAAATTTTGCTGTTGTTCATCGCTTAAGGGCGCGGTTAAATCTTGGCCTAATTGTTCGACTAAGGCCGCTAAAAAGTACTTAACCGCACCATTGTTGAGTAGGCCGCGCTCATCAAGCGGTAGCTTTAAAAACCAGATGTAAGGTTGATCGGCGCTGTGGGTTTTCCAATAGCAGACTGCCAGCCAAGCATGGCGCTGTAAGGGCCAAGGATAAGGGCGCTGATGGGTTTCAATAGCCACAAAATCAGCAGGCTCAATGGTCTGTAAACGACGACCCAGATCGAAGAGGCGAAACTCGGTGCCGGCCTGGGTTAAAAATTCACTCAAGGTATTTATTTGCATCGATTTCTCCTGTTGCACGGCCGTCGATTATAGGGAGTCTCAGGGCAAGATGGTATAGTGGCTGGGTGTTTAAAGAGGACTTGTATGATGTCAGTTGCGCCACAAAATTCGCTATGTACCCTAGCAAACCCGTTAGATGTCATAGAAAAAAAACTCGCCGCCATCGAAGCGGCACTTAAGGCGCTGTCTTGGTGGCAAGCGGCGGCGCCTCGTGATGAGGCGCTGGCCAGCACGCTGCCATTTTGTGTGGATACCTTGAGTTTGGCGCAGTGGCTACAGTTTGTGCTGTTGGCGCGGTTGCGAGCCATGCTCGCGGCCGGCGTGCCTTTGCCTACTGAGATCAGCGTCTACCCCATGGCACAACAGAGCTTCGCCGGTTTGAGTGAAGACACGCGAGACTTAACCGAGGCCATCGCTCAATTAGATGAAGCCTTGTCTGGCCAAGCTATTGAGCGTCAAGTATGAGCACCGACAGCAGACACACTGAAAGCGGCATAGCTGATCCCATAACGGACCGTATCGATAACGGCATCGCAATTATCTTTGAAGATGACCATTTAGTTGCCATTAATAAAGAGGCCGGCCTATTAGTGCATCGCAGTTGGCTTGATAAAGGCGAGACCCGTTTTGCCATGCAACTGACCCGTGATGCGGTGGGCTGCCATGTGTTTCCGGTGCATCGATTAGACAGGCCGACTTCGGGTGTGCTGTTATTTGCCAAAAGCTCTGCGGTGGCGCGCAGCCTTACCGAGGCGTTTACCGAGCACAGGGTGACCAAACAATATTTAGCCGTGGTGCGTGGCTTTATGCCCGAGCGGGGCACACTTGACTATGCGCTTAGCTTTCAGCCTGATGGCATTGCCGATAAGTTTGCGGATTTAGATAAGCCGCCCCAAGAGGCGGTGACCCATTGGCAGAGTCTGGCGCAAATAGAGCTGCCATATGCGGTGTCAAAAAAGCACGACACCAGCCGCTATAGCTTAGTGCGCTTAACGCCAGAAACCGGGCGAAAGCATCAGTTGCGTCGCCATATGGCGCATTTATTTCATCCGATCGTGGGCGACACCAGCCACGGCGATGGCCGGCATAATAAATTTTTTCGTACTCAATATAATTGCGCGCGCATGTTGTTGCATGCGCAAAGTTTAGCGCTTAGCCATCCGGTGACCGGCTTGCCTTTGCTACTGGAAGCGGGGCTCGATAGCCAATGGCAGCGGATCATGGCAGAGTTTGAGTGGTCAAGCTCAGTGAGTTTTGCTGCGGATAATCTTTAATCTTCATTTTTAGTTGGTGGTGTAATGTCCACCAAAGATCAAAGTATAAGGAATCATAATGGCGGCAGTAGATATCATAGTCGGCACCGTATATGGCTCGGCCATGTCGGTGGCAGAAAGCTTAGAAGAGGCATTAATTGCAGCGGGCCATGAGGCAGTGCTGCATGAAGAGGCCGCCTTGGCGGACTTAAATCCTGAGCATTTTTGGCTAGTGGTAACCTCTACTACTGGGCAGGGCGAATTGCCGGCAGACATCTTGCCGCTGTTTAGTGAGCTGCGCGATAACAGTGGCCCACTGCCACAATTGCGTTATGCCGTTGCAGCACTCGGCGACAGTAGCTATGAGCACTATTGTGGTGGCGGCCAGTTATTTAATGCTTTACTGCAAGAGTTGCAGGCCACAGCCGCGACCGAGATGCTTACCGTGGACGCCAGTGAAACGCTGGATCCCGAAGTGCCAGCACTCAAGTGGCTGCAAGGCTTTATGGCGAAAATTTAACGGTGCCCTTCGGGCAGCTTTAAGTCGTCAGCGGTAAGCGATCAGCTAAACGCCGGATCTCATGAACAAAAAATCTTAAAGCTCTTGCATAAAAAAGCCCCGCGCCTATTCAGGCGTGGGGCTTTTTATTGTTTTATCGTTAGCTGACAGCTTAACGCTGACGGCTTACCGCTTGCTTTAAAGCAATTCTTTACGCAGTTGCGCTGGGCTCTTGGGTGATAACAAGCCAGGTGCTACATCGAGTACGGTTTTCGCGCCGCACTCACCCGCTTGATGCATTTTATAGGTGGCGCGAGCGTAGGCCACTAACACGCTGGAGGTAAACTCAGGGTTGCTGCCAAGTGTTAATGAAAACTCCAATACTTGCTTGGTGTCGTCGATGCCGCTTACGCCGCTGCGAATGACGAAGCCGCCGTGAGGCATAGCACTGTGCTCATGCTCAAATGTCTGCTGATCGATAAAGTTCACTGTGGTGTCGTAGTCAGAGAAGTAATCGGGCATGCTTACAATGGTGTTACGCACGGCATCGCCATCGGCACCCTCTGCCAACACGATAAAGCATTCGCGGGTGTGCTTCTCACGCGTGGTGAGCGTGGGCTGCTCGCCGTTGCGCACGCGCGCCATCGCTGATTCTGAGGGAATGGTATATTGCACGCCCGATTTAACACCACTGACGCGACGTATCGCATCTGAGTGACCTTGGCTTAAGCCTTTACCCCAGAAAGTGTAGGTTTCGCCGACCGGTAAAATGGCTTCGCCATACAAGCGATTGATAGAAAATAAACCCGGATCCCAACCCACAGACAGCATGGCGACTTTGCCAGCGGCTTTAGCTGGCGCATCCAGTGCTGCAAAATACTCAGGAATTTTAGCGTGGGTATCGAAGCTATCGACGATATTAAATAAGCCGGCGAACGCAGGACCTTGCTCGGGCAAGTCAGACTTGGATCCACCGCATAAGATCAACACGTCTATTTCATCTTTATATTGTTCGATATCGTCCATGGCATACACGGGCACACTTTGGTCGATCAGGGTGACGGAGGCGGGATCTCGGCGGCTGAATACACAGACTAAACGCATGTCTGGACTTTGTTTGATGGCGGCTTGGGTGCCGCGGCCGAGGTTACCGTAGCCGGCGATGGCGACTCTGATTACTGGTGTCATTATGATTACCTTACGTTAGGTGTAACGGATAGTCAGTGTGCAGCGCCAGCGGCTGCGCTAAACAAGATACTGCAGATAGGATGCTAATTTAAGGTTTTTTTTACATTGCTCGCCAGATAGACATAGGCGAGCGGTGCCTGCTTAACGAGAATCTTTACTTAGCGGCGTTTTACTTAGTGCGGCGAATGCCGTCATTTTCGATGCTGATCTGGCCTTGCTTATACAAGCCGCCAATCGCTTTCTTAAAGGTGCCTTTACTGACGCCAAAGATGCGGAAAATGGTATCAGGGTCGGTTTTGTCGCTGACCTGCATGCTGCCACCGGCACGCTCTAGCTTGTCGAGAATAATGCTGGCCGCATCGTCTACCTTGCCAGGGCCTGGCTTAAACAAGCTGAGGTCGATTTTACCGTCGTCGCGCATCTGCTTTACGTAGCCTTTGGTGCTTAAGCCCACCGGCAAGCGGCCGGAAATATCTGAGCGAAACAATAAGCCGCCAAACTGATTATCCACTACGGCTTTAAAGCCTAACTGAGTCGGCTCGGCAATCAGCAAGTCCACTTCATCGCCCACCTGATAGGTAGGCAGCTCGCGGCTGTAGAAACGGTCTAGCTTACTGCTGGCGACCATGCGGCCTTCGTGATCCAAATAGATATAGACCACATAGTTACGGCCGGCTTCCATGGGTTGTACTTGATTGCGCTCGGGCACAAAAATATCTTTTTTCATGCCCCAATCGAGAAAGGCGCCGATGCGATTGCTGGACACGGCTTTAAGGGTGGCAAACTGCTCGACTTTGGCCTTGGGCTGATCCGTGGTGACCACAGGTTCAAGATCCGCATCCAAATAGATAAAAACGGCAATCTCATCACCAGGCTGGCAGTTGGCCGGCAATTGGCGCTTTGGGATAAAGGCTTCACCGTAGGGGTCGGCATCGAGCCAGCCGCCTTTATCATCTAAACGTATCAGAGGTAGGGTGTTGTTATCGCCAAGCTTGAGCATGCTAATTACCGTTTTTATAAAAAAGTGATTTTAGCCTGCCACGGCTTGAAAGACCACCATAGCTCATCAAGAGTCGTGCCTCTGGTGGCAAGCAAAGCTGCCAGAGGCGGTATGATTAGGCCTCGTCTCATTGGGCTAAAATGGGTGCTGGCTGTCTAGTTGCAAATGGAAATGTTAATTTATCCAACGATAAGTGTGAGGGCCATAGGATAAAGGCTACATTTGGGTATAAAAAGCCGTGCCAAGGTGTGATGCTGCAACTTACTATTGAAGGCTATTACCCGGCCCTTATTGTCCTTGGCTGCTGTCTTCTACAGTGAACGCCAAAAAGCAGGAGTAAGCTCCATGGATTCCGCTCAAATCACCATTTTGCTCATCTTATTGTGTACTGTATTGCTGTTTTTATGGGGCCGCTGGCGCCATGACATGGTGGCTTTGGCGGCCTTGTTGGCCTGTGTCTTTGCTGGTTTAGTGCCAGCCGAGTCGGCGTTTAACGGCATCAGCCATCCGGCGGTAATAAGCGTAGCCTGTGTGCTCATCCTCAGTAAAGGCTTGCAAAACTCAGGCGCGGTTGACGTGCTGACCCGCTGGTTATTGCCCTCCAATGCTGGCACTACCTTTTCCATTGCCGCCTTGACGGCCTTGGGCGCCTTTCTCTCGGCCTTTATGAATAACGTAGGTGCACTGGCGCTATTAATGCCGGTGGCGATGCAGATGGCCAAGCACCAGCAAATAGCCACAGGTAAGGTGCTGATGCCGCTGTCGTTTGGCACTATTCTAGGCGGCATGACCACCTTGATTGGTACGCCCCCTAACTTGATAGTGTCGGGTTTTCGCCAAGCAAACGGCGATGGCAACTTTGGCATGTTTGATTTTTCGCCCGTGGGCTTAGCGGTCGCTGGAGTGGGCGTGGTCTTCGTGGCGCTGATTGGTTGGCGCCTAGTGCCGGGTCGAAAGCAGGCGGGCGGCGACAGCTTTGACTCGGGCGCCTACATTACCGAGGCCCGAGTGCCGGCGGGCAGCAAAGCCGAGGGCATGACCTTAAACGAAATAGAGCAGGCGTTATCAGGGGCGGATGCGCAAGTGTTAGGCTTAGTGCGTAACGAAGTGCGGGTGACGCCGCCTAGCCCGCGGCGCCGTACGCGAGCGGGTGATATTTTATTACTGGAAGCTGAAGCCGAAACGCTGTCCAGTGCCTTGTCCAGCCTAGGGCTAAAGCTGGAAGAAGCCAAAGCGACCCGAGATGAACGGGAAAAAGAAAAACAAGCCAAAGAAAAAGCCAGCGAGGCCAATGCCAAGAGCCCTGAACTTAAGCCACCAGCGGCCAAAGCACAAACGACGTTGCGTGAAGTTTTGCCGGAGCCATTGTCAGAGCCATCTGTTGAAATGAAAGCGGAGTCTGTTAAAGAAATCACAGTAACGGAAGCTAATACTGATTTTGATGATGTGATTTTAAGTGAGCTGGTGGTGCTACCTAGCTCCAGCTTACTGGGGCGCACGGCGGCGGGCATTCAAATTCGTACCCGCTTTGGCGTAAATCTGTTGGCCATTTCGCGCCAAGGTAATAGGTCTATAAAACGCCTGCGTGCCCAACCTTTTAGGGCCGGTGATTTATTGATGGTACAAGGTGCGCCTGAGGCGATATCTGAGTTTGCAGGCAGCTTAGGCTGTGTGCCGTTAGCAGAGCGCGAGCTGCGCATACCTAACAAACGCATGGCCCTTATGGCCACGGCTATCATGATGGGCGCGGTAATAATAGCGGCGCTGGGTATTTTACCGACGGCGGTGGCCTTTGCCGCCGGTGTGCTGGTCTCCATGATAGTGCGCACTGTACCAGCGCGTTCCGTGTATAACGCCATCGATTGGCCGGTCATTATCCTGCTTGGTGCCTTAATACCGGTGGCCGAAGCCATGGAAAGCAGTGGCACCGCCGGCTTAATTGCTAATGTGTTGCTTAATCAACTGGCGCAAGGCCATACGGTAGTGGCTTTAGCGCTGATCTTAATCGTGACCATGAACTTATCAGATTTGATGAATAACGCCGCCACGGCTGCGGTGATGTGCCCGATTGCCATTGGTACCGCCAATCAGCTTGGGGTGAGTGTGGATCCGTTTTTAATGGCGGTGGCGGTAGGTGCTTCTTGTGCCTTCTTAACACCTATCGGGCATCAAAATAACACCCTAATATTAGGGCCCGGTGGCTTTAAATTTGGTGACTACTGGCGCTTAGGCCTGCCGCTGGATCTCTTGGTTATACTGGTATCAGTCCCTATGATACTGTGGGTGTGGCCTTTGTAAGCGACCGCAATATCGCAGTAAGCCTTACGTCTCTTGCGCGATAGGTAGCAAACAAGCAGCTATGTGTTTGTTACCTGACTTATGGGCGTAAAGCGTAAAATTTGAGGAGTCAGGCATGCAAAATGAATTGAATAATAAAGTCGTACTGGAAGTGTTCGATAAAATTCGCAATTTCGGTGAGCCCTATGAAGATGGGCACATGCTGGAAGGTATCATCGCCAGCAGTGACTTTGAAGGCTACAGCGTCTTGTTATCGGGCAGTGGCGTGACCTTGCAGCTTAACTTTCATCAAAGTTATAAGTTTGATTACGAGAGTGAAAAGCTAAAGAGCCAGTTTATGGACAAGATTGACTACATTCATCGCCATTACAATAACCGCCACGCCGCAGACAGCGCTAGCACTTAACGCGTTACACCAATGCCGTCGGCAATAAAAAAAGCACCGCGTTGATAAGACGCGGTGCTTTTTTGTTTTTGCTGGGCGTTCGGCGCTATTTTTGCCTCACGCCTCACAGCGAACAGTTAGATCTGACGCACTTTCACGATTCGACCTTTGATCTTGCCTTGCTGCAAATGCTTAAGCGCTTGCTTGACCACGTCTTTGTGCACGGCCACGTAAGACTGCATTTCTGAGATATTAATCTTGCCCACTTGGTCGCCTGCAATACCGGCTTCACCGGTTAAGGCTCCCAAAATATCGCCGGCACGGATTTTACTCTTACGACCACCGGCAATATTTAAGGTCACCATATCAGGCACCAGCGGCGGGGTATTGCTATTCAACTCGGCCAGTGAACCCTGCACGATACGCGCATTTTGATATTCTTCTATCAAATGGATGCGGTAGGCTTCTTGTGGACTGTAGAGGCTTAACGCCAAGCCTTGCTGACCCGCACGCCCGGTTCGGCCCACGCGGTGCACGTGCACTTCGGGGTCTTGGGTAATGTCGTAGTTGATGACGGCCGCCAGCTCTTTGATGTCTAGCCCGCGGGCGGCGACGTCGGTAGCCACCAGAATATTGGCGCTGCCATTGGTAAAGCGGATCAGCACCTGATCGCGCTCTCTTTGCTCGAGGTCACCATTGAGCGCGAGTGCAGAAAAGCCTAATTCAGTTAAGTGATCCGCCACTTCTTGGCAGGCGCGTTTGGTGTTACAAAATACCACGGCAGAGCGGGGCGCATAGTGCGCCAATAAGGTGGCCAATGCTTGCTTTCGCAAATGGGGTGACACCTCAAACAGCAATTGCACTATGGTGTCGGCGCGATTTTCATCGGCGACCGATACTCGTTCAGGGTTTTGCTGTAAGCCGCGGCTTAATTCGGCAATACCATTCGGGTAGGTGGCCGAAAACAGCAGGGTTTGGCGCTGTTTTGGTGCATAAGCCACCACTTGCTCAATGTCGTAGGCAAAACCCATGTCTAACATGCGGTCTGCTTCATCCAGTACCAAGGTATTAAGATGATCTAAATGCAAAGTGCCTTGCTCAAGATGCTTGAGCATACGGCCCGGTGTGCCGACCACGATGTGCGCGCCAAACTCCAAGGTCGCACTTTGTGCCGAGGTGGGCGAGCCACCGCATAACACCACCAACTTAACGTTGGGCATGGCGCGCGCCAAACGACGCAACTCTTGAGCGACCTGATCGGCCAGCTCGCGCGTTGGACAAATCACCATGGTTTGCACGGCCAGATGATTGATGTTTAGGCGCGCCAATAAGGCCAAGCCAAAGGCCACGGTTTTACCGCTACCCGTGCTGGCCTGAGCGATCACGTCTTTGCCATTTAACATCAGTGGCAAACTTTGCGCCTGAATTGGCGTCATGCGCGTGTATTCGAGGCTAGTGAGGTTGTCGATGAGGGCGGGGTCCAGCGACAGGGTAGAAAATTCGGTTTGGTTCACAGGAAGCTCTTAATATAGAAAAATAAACACAGAAAACTGAGGGCGCGCTAAGGCGGGAGCTCATAATAACAGAAATCCCACCAAGGCGCTGTTTTATACAGCGAGAGCAGCGGCAAGCTTAACCGTCTTGTGTTTGGCTAAGCTCCGCGATGATTTTGTGCCTGAGCGCGGCTTGTTCTTCCGTCGTTAAGGGCAGATGGTCGGCATTGGTGAGGCTAAAAAAATCTTCTACCCGCTCGCCTATGGTGGTGATTTTGGCCGCATGTAAGTTTATCCCAAGCTGGCTAAAGACATTACCAATGCGCGCCAGTAGCCCAGGCGTGTCGAGGGCGATCAGCTCCATTAGGCTGCGTTTATGCGTGCGTTTAGAATGTAAAAAATTCACTTCGGTGGCGACCATGAATTCCCGATGACGGCGCGACGGAGGCCGAATGCGCACTCGCGGTGTGCGTAGGCTATCTAGGGTATCCGTTAAGCGCTGGCATAATTCTGAAAGTCGGTCGCCACTGACCGGCTGGCCGTCTGGCTCCAGCACAATAAAGGTGTCCAGCGCATAGCCGTCTTTGGAGGTCATTATTTGCGCGTCATGGATGTTGAGGTTTTTTTGATCTAGTGCCGCCGCCACTCGACCAAATAAATTGGGAGAGTCTTGGCAATAAATAAACAGCTCGCTGCCGCCGCGCCCCGGTTGCTGGCTGATTTGCACTAAGGGGGTGTGGTTATCGCCGTGGGCCAAAATATGGCGGCTGTGCCAAGCAATTTGTTCTGGGGTGTGCCGTAAAAAATAATCGGCGGTAAAGCGCGCCCATAAAGGTTTGATTTGCGCTTCTGTGGTGTCCAGTTGCAGTAATATTTGCCGCGCTTGGCGCTGATTCTCGCGAATGGTTAAGCGCAGATCCGGTGGGTTTTCTAAGCCTTGGCGCAAGGCCTTTTGGGTCGCAAAATACAGCTCGCGCAACAGGCTGCCTTTCCAGTCATTCCATAAGTTATCGTTGGTAGCACAAATGTCCGCCACCGTTAGTACATATAAATAATCGAGCCGAATTTCATCGCCTACCTGATTGGCAAATTCGCTGATCACCTCAACATCGTAAATATCACGACGCTGAGCGGTAACCGACATTAATAGATGCTGGCGCACCAGCCACACCACTAAACGGCTATCTGCTGCGCTCAGTTGGTGTAGCTCACAAAACGCCTCTGCATCAAGGGCACCCAGCTCGGAGTGGTCACCGCCACGGCCCTTGGCAATATCGTGAAAAAGAGCGGCTATGTTGAGTAGCTCAGGTCTGCGCATCCGGTTACAAATATCAAAACACAAGGGATGGTCACGCTTGCCCTCGCCGTGGTGAAAGCGATAAATATTTTTTAATAAGCGGTGAGTATGTTCATCCACCGGATAGGCATGAAACATATCAAATTGCATTTGCCCGACAATCTTTTGCCACTGCGGCAGATAGGCGGCCAAGATACCGTAGCGATGCATTAAGGTGAGCGCCAAGCCACAGCCTTGGTGATGGCGCATCAGCATCATAAAAAAGCGTCGGCATTCGGCCTCTTCACACAAGAAGCCTGGCAAGTCTCGCCGCGCATCCCTGAGCAAGCGTAGTGTGCTGGAATAAATACCGGTTACCTGTGGATGCAGGGCGATATGATAAAACAGCCGTAAAATGGCCGCTGGTTTCTTAATAAAAAGCTCAGGCTCTATCACATCTAGCAAGGTGCCGCGCAGGCGAAATTCAGAGGTGAGATTGCGTACGTCCATGGCTATGTGACCAAGAATGGCTTCATCAAACAGCTGTAACAGCATTTCATTAAGCTCTTGGACGTGGCGTACCGTTTGATAAAATCGCTTCATCATCTGCTCTATCGGTGCATTGCCTTCACCGGCAAAGCCTAAGGCGGTGGCCACGGCACGCTGCCTATCAAACAACAAGCGGTTGTCGGCTCTGTGGCTGGTGATGTGCAGGGCAAAGCGCAGCTTCCACAAGAAATTCTGGCAATCGAGTAGCTCTACATACTCGTCTTGACTTAAAAAGTCGTGGCTGACCATTTCATGCAAGGTGGTGGCGCCAAAATGGCGACGAGTGACCCAGCTGATGGTTTGAATATCACGTAAGCCCCCAGGGCTGTACTTAATGTCAGGCTCGAGCTTATAACTGGTATCTTGATATTGCTGATGGCGGGCAATTTGCTCTTGGCGTTTGGCTTCAAAAAAAGCTTGGCTGGACCAGAACTTATCCGGCTCGGTAGCGGCGGTTAATTGGGCAAAGGTGTGATAACAGCCACTAATAAGACGCGCTTCAATTAGGTTGGTGGCTATGGTGAGATCGCGCTCGCCTTGGCTAATACATTCCGCCACCGAACGTACGCTGTGGCCCACCTCGAGCCGCAAGTCCCACAATATGGTAATAAAGCGTCCGATCCGCTCATTAACCGCCGCATTGGCGCCATCTTCACATAAGATCAATAAGTCGATATCAGAAAAGGGGTGCAGCTCACCGCGGCCATAACCGCCCACGGCCACGAGCGCCAGATCTGAGTCTTTATCTAGGCCTAACTGTCGCCACAGACCGGTCAGCAATTGGTCCATGTGCTGGGATCGTGTCACCACCAGTTCGAAGATGTCGTCACCGGCGTTAAAGCGTTGTTCTAGCCATTGCTGTAGCTCATGGAGGATGTCTTTGCACTTAGGTAGTGTGAGCGCGGCGGGGTCAAACATAGCGGGCGCTAACAATGAAGGTGTGCTCACGGCGATCTCCTTGATAAAACGGGCGCTAAAAACCATCAAGGCGCCGTAGCGCCTTGATGGTTAGATAATGAATATCCGTGCTTATTATTCGCCCGCGGATTTAATGCTAACAGCATGATTTCCTTTGGGGCCTTTTTCAATTTTATATTGTACCAACTGGCCCGCTTTGAGGGTTCTATATCCATCCATTTCAATGGTGGAGAAATGTGCGAACACATCATCACCGCCGTCCTGTGGGCAGATAAAGCCAAATCCCTTAGCATTATTAAACCACTTCACCGTACCGGTTGTCATACTTTCGTCCCTTTTATCCAAACATCCTAAACAATGTGGTTCATTGGTTAGTGCCTAGGCCTAACTCACTATCATTACAGGCGATTCTTCGCCGGATGTGTCATTGATATCAAGTGCAAGCGGCTCCTAATAAATCAAGACTCAAGTCCACTTTAATCAAACGCTTAAGCGAGTCAAGCCTTTGTTTAGTGCTTCACAATGCTAAGCGAAGACAGTTGACAGCCTGACCATAAGCGCTAGTGTGAAGGAAAGACACTCCAAACAGTTCCTGATATCCTGAGTGTACAATACGAGCCTAGGCCGTTGATTTAAAGGGCGAGACATTGGCTTATCTGACCCTGTCAGTATGTCGCGCAATCAGGAACTGTGATTTAGAGTGAAAATTCGAGTAATGATATGAGCAGGAGTACGCATCAGACAGATGGTGACCTATTAAAAGAGAAGGAAGCGGAAGAAATTGCGCTGCAACCCCCTCCTATGTACAAGGTCATCTTGAATAACGACGATTACACGCCCATGGATTTTGTAGTGGAGGTGTTGCAACGGTTTTTCGCTATGGACGAAGACAAAGCCACGCAAGTGATGATGGCGGTTCACTACCAAGGAAAAGGAGTATGCGGGCGGTTTACAGCCGAGATAGCAGAAACTAAAGTTGCACAAGTTAATCGATACGCTCGGCTACACGAACATCCGTTGTTGTGCAGCATGGAGCAAGAATAAGTCAATACCCGCCGCAACGGGACACCGAAGTTTTTAGGGGAGGTGCCTATGTTGAACAAAGATCTTGAGAGCACACTGAACGATGCGTTCAATGACGCACGTCGTGCTCGCCACGAGTTCATGACGGTGGAGCACCTGCTACTCGCGTTGTTGAATAATCCAGCTGCCAAAGAGGCTCTAGTGGCCTGTGGCGCCGATCTTGAGCTGCTGCGTCGCGAAACTCAGCTGTTTATCGAGCAAACCACGCCTTTATTACCGGTGGGCGATGTGGAAATTGAAACCCAGCCAACCTTGGGTTTTCAGCGTGTTTTGCAACGCGCCGTGTTTCATGTGCAGTCGTCAGGTAATGCCGAAGTCACAGGTGCCAACGTGTTAGTGGCTATGTTTAGTGAGCAAGAGTCACAAGCGGCCTACTTACTAAAGAAAATTCAGGTCAGCCGCTTAGACGTGGTCAACTTCTTATCCCACGGTGTGCGCAAAGACGAGCAACCAGAAGATAATTCAGCCGCTGCTAGAGAAGAGGGTGCCGAGGAAGCGGCTAGCAACCAAACCGACGGCTTCGTCAATAACCTCAACCAGTGGGTAAAAGACGGACGCATCGATCCCTTAATTGGCCGTGATCAAGAGGTGAGTCGTGCCATTCAGGTGTTGTGTCGTCGCCGCAAGAATAACCCACTGTTAGTGGGTGAAGCTGGCGTCGGTAAAACCGCTATCGCCGAAGGCCTCGCCTATCGTATCGTGCATGGCGATGTGCCAGAAATCATGGCCGACAATATTATTTATTCCCTCGACATGGGCGCGCTGTTGGCCGGTACCAAGTACCGTGGCGATTTCGAAAAGCGCTTTAAGGCTCTGCTCAGGCAGTTTGAGAAGCAGAAAGGCGCGATTTTGTTTATTGACGAAATCCACACCATTATCGGTGCCGGTGCCGCCTCGGGTGGTCAGCTGGATGCGGCCAATCTTCTGAAGCCCATGCTATCTAGCGGCCAAATTCGCTGTATGGGGTCGACTACCTATCAGGAATACAGTCAGATTTTTGAGAAAGATCGCGCCCTGGCTCGTCGCTTTCAGAAAATAGACATTCTTGAGCCGTCGGTAGAAGACACCACCAAGATCTTAATGGGCTTGAAAAGCCGTTATGAAGCTCATCACGATGTGCGTTACACCCAAGCGGCCATTAAGGCGGCGGCTGAGCTGTCGGCTAAATATATCAATGACCGTCAGCTCCCTGATAAGGCGATTGATGTCATCGATGAGGCGGGGGCTAGAATTCGCATGCTGCCGCCCTCTAAGCGTAAGAAGACCATAGGCGTGAGCGATATTGAGGCCATAGTGGCCAAGATTGCGCGCATTCCAGAAAAGTCGGTGTCTAGCTCCGATAAAGAGGCGCTGAAGACGCTAGAGTCTAAGCTAAAGATGGTGGTATTCGGCCAAGACAATGCCATTGAAGTGCTGACCGACGCCATTCGTTTGAGTCGTTCAGGTCTGGGTAATGAGAGGCGTCCCATTGGCTCCTTCTTGTTTGCGGGACCCACGGGCGTGGGTAAAACCGAGGTCACTCAGCAGCTGGCGCGCGTACTCGGCATCGAGCTGGTACGCTTTGATATGTCTGAATACATGGAAGCTCATACTGTGTCGCGCCTGATTGGTGCGCCGCCGGGCTATGTCGGCTTTGAGCAGGGTGGTCTGTTGACCGATGCGGTGATCAAGCACCCGCACGCTGTGTTATTGCTCGATGAAATTGAAAAAGCACACGCAGATGTGTTTAACCTGCTATTACAGGTGATGGATAACGGTACCTTAACCGACAACAGTGGTCGCAAAGCGGATTTTCGCAATGTGATTTTAGTGATGACCACCAACGCCGGTGTGCAAGAAACCGTGCGCCAATCGATTGGCTTCCAGGAACAAGACAACAGCCCTGATGCCATGATTGAAATCAATCGCACGTTTGCGCCCGAGTTCCGTAACCGACTCGACCACATTATCTGGTTTAATCACTTGGATATGGCGGTTATTTATCAGGTGGTGGATAAGTTTATTGTGGAGCTGCAAGCCCAATTAGATGCTAAGGGTGTGTCTATGGAGGTGAGTGAGCCAGCTCGCGCTTGGTTAGCAGAGCAGGGCTATGATAAGGCGATGGGCGCGAGACCCATGGGGCGGGTGATTCAACAACAGCTGAAAAAGCCGCTGGCCAACGAGTTGCTGTTTGGCGAACTGGTCGGTGGCGGCTCGGTTAAGGTCACCTTAACAGACAACAAACTGCATTTTGATTATCAGTCGGAGGCTTCTTTGGCTCATTAACGCCACTGTTAGTGCTACATGCCTCTTAATGCCAATAGGCCCGCCACCTTAAATAGGGGCGGGCCTTTTTATTCAAGAGGCGCAGGCCTAACAGAACAGACGAGAACAAAGCACCCAAATGTTAACCAACAGGCGTCGAGTTAAACGCCTTTAATATTTGGGTGTCACCACAGGCGAACGGATTAACGAGCGCGGAAAACGATGCGTCCTTTTGACAGATCGTATGGGGTCAGCTGCACGGTCACCTTGTCACCGGTCAGAATACGAATATAGTTTTTGCGCATCTTGCCGGAGATGTGAGCAGTAACCACGTGGCCATTTTCTAGCTCAACGCGAAACATAGTGTTCGGCAGGGTGTCCAAAATGGTCCCTTGCATTTCAATACTGTCTTCTTTAGCCATTGAGTCCTCTTGTTAACGCAGGCAATAAAAGCGGACGAAATCATGGCAGATTTCGCCCTCACTGTAAAGTTTCCGCTCAGTCTTTCATCCCGTGCCAGATTCCGGCAATGAGTCGCTGATGGGGGCGGAACTGTTGTTTATAATTCATTTTCGCACATTCATCCACTTGATACCCGAGATAAAGCCAGTGTTTATCGACCTCCTTGGCCAACTTGATCTGAGTTAAGATAGCAAAGGTACCTAATGAACGGTGTGCAGCCTCAGGCGCAAAAAAGGTATACATGGCGCTCATCGACTGACTTAAGGAATCGGTGACCGCCACCGCAATTAGTTGTTCTGCCAATCTAAATTCGATAAAAGTGGGGGCCAGCCAGTCACACAGTACGAAGCTGTCATACTGCTTACGACTGGCCGGATACATAGGGCCATCAGTATGGCGCTGGTCAATATAACGGCGATACAAGTCAAAGTAAGCGGGCTGGTCGGCGTAGCTGACGGTGATGACAAGATCGCGATTCAGCCGAGTAATCCGCTTTTGACTGCGGCTAGGAACAAAACTCTCCACACCAATGCGCAGCGATTGGCAGGCAGAGCAGCTTTGGCAATGGGGCCGATAAATACCACTGCCACTGCGGCGAAAGCCGGCACTAAGCAGTTGCTCATAGCCTAATGGGCTGAGTCTGTCTTTATCTAATAATACTAATAATTGCTCTTGCTGCTGGGGCAAGTAGCTGCAGGCATGAGGCGGTGTCAGCCCTACCTTAAGATTGACTTCTTTCATAATGTTAATTCCCCCGGTTGCCAACAGCCCTCGCGCAGCGCTAAGCCTTGCAGCTTATGCAGCGTCGTTAAAAAACCGGCTCGGTTGCAGGTGCCCACGCCTAGGCTTATCAGGTGTGGATTAGGCAGCTGGCAATCAATTAAGGTGCCGCCGTAGCGACTAAAGTGGCGGCACAAGGCGAGCATGGCCAATTTTGAGCCATTATCGACACGATGAAACATGGACTCACCACAAAATAATTGGCCAAGATTAATACCATAGAGGCCGGCGACTAACTCCGCGCCTTGCCAGACTTCGATAGAGTGGGCATGGCCTTGGCTATGCAATTGGCAATAGGCGGCTTCAATATCTTGGGTGATCCAGGTGCCTTCTTTGTGTTCACGCAACTGGCGACACTGGCGGATCACTTGGGCGAAGGCGGTGTTGATGGTGAGGCGATAGGGCGCACGTTTGGCGAGCTTTGCCAGACTGCGACTCACGTGTAAGTCAGCTGGGGCAATGATGGCTCGGGGATCCGGTGACCACCAGAGCAAAGGCTGGTCTTCTTCAAACCAGGGGAAAATGCCCATGCTATAGGCCAGCAGTAGCCGGTCTGGGCTTAAGTCGCCGCCAATGGCCAATAAGCCATTAGGGTCTTGCAGCGCTTGGTTGGGGTGGGGAAACCACAACTTATTATCCAATAATGTCAGCATGCAATTAACCGTTACTCTTTATAAATGCTCTTGTTTAAGTACATTAGTTTAAGTGTTAGCCAGTCTGCCCCATTTTTATGTCAGATGTTCACAACTAAACTGATGTACTTTGGGTGAGCGTGAGTGCATCGCGTATCAAACCGAGCCTTATATTACCATTGAATGAATAATGAATAAGCATATACTCTAAATGATAACCTTATAATTAATGCGTGTTTAGGAGAGGGGATGGCGCACCGAGCACATTTATTTTCGTTACAAATTGGCCATGCGCTACGCGAAAGCTGTTGGCATGAACCCTATGGCCGTCAACGCTTCCTCAAAGATCTGCTAGCCGGCATTACGGTTGGCATTATTGCTATTCCACTGGCAATGGCGCTGGCTATTGCCAGTGGCGTGGCGCCGCAATATGGGCTTTATACCGCCATTATCGGCGGTTTTATTATTGCCCTGACTGGCGGATCGCGCTTGAGTATTTCTGGGCCCACCGCCGCCTTTGTGGTGATTTTATATCCAATAGCCCAGCAATACGGCTTAGGGGGCTTATTACTGGCCACCGTCATGTCGGGTTTGATCCTAATTGGCTTGGCATTGGTGCGGCTGGGGCGGTTAATTGAGTATATTCCGGCCTCGGCCACCTTAGGTTTTACCGGCGGCATAGGGGTGGTGATTGCCACCTTGCAGTTGAAGGACTTCTTAGGCCTGACCGAGCTCAAGATGCCTGAGCATTATCTGGATAAGGTGTCGGCTTTAGTCCAAGCCGCCCCCGATTTTTACGGGCCCAGCGTGATGATAGCGCTGCTAACGCTGGCCATTATGTTGCTCTGGCCCAGGCTAAAAATAGGCGTGCCGGCGCATTTACCAGCCGTGATAGTGGCCAGCGTGCTCACTTGGCTGCTCAATAACCAAGGGCTAGAGATTGCTACCATTAGCAGCCAGTTTAGCTATGTGCTGGCTGATGGCAGTACCGGCCAAGGCATACCGCCCGTGTTGCCACAGTTTATGTGGCCTTGGTTGCAACCCGGACCTGAGGGCGGCGTGTTAACGCTGGACTGGAGCTTGCTGCAGGCCTTATTGCCCGCAGCCTTTGCCATTGCCATGTTGGGTGCGATTGAGTCTCTGTTGTGTGCGGTCGTGTTGGATGGCATGACAGGTAAACGCCACAGCGCCAACAGCGAGTTATTGGGTCAAGGCATCGGTAATATAGTGGCGCCGTTTTTTGGTGGCATTACCGCCACCGCCGCCATTGCACGCTCGGCGGCGAACTTTAAAGCAGGCGGCCAAACACCGGTATCGGGCATGGTGCACGCACTGGTGGTATTGGCGGCCTTGGTCTTGCTGGCACCCATGTTGGCGTACGTGCCGATGCCGGCCATGGCGGCGCTACTTATGGTAGTGGCGTGGAACATGAGTGAAGCGCACAAAGCGGTGCGACTACTTAAAACCGCCCCCTTGGGGGATGTGTGGGTATTTTTAACTTGTTTTTCGCTGACCATTTTGCTCGACATGGTGATCGCCATTACGGCGGGTATTCTGGTTGCGGCCGTGCTGTTTATGCGTGATATCGCCGAAATGACGCAAGTGAGTGATATTTCAACTAGTCGTCGCTTCGACGCCACGCCACTGCCCACAGGCTGGTCGGTGTATAAAGTCAATGGCCCCTTGTTTTTTGCCGCCGCCGATAGGGTGTTTAGCGAGTTAGCCGGGTTATGCCGAACGCAAAAAGGCGTGATTTTGTATTTGGATGCGGTGTCTATTGTTGATGCCGGCGGTCAAGCCGCCTTGAGTGGTTTTGTAAGGCACTGCCAGCGACAAAACATTGAGGTCATAGTGGCAGATCTGCAATTTCAACCGTTGAAAACCTTGGCCAGAGCGGGCGTGCAACCTATTCCAAGGGTGTTATCTTTTTATCCTACCTTGCAAGAAGCGCTAGCGCAGGTGAGTGCGAGGACGTGAGGAGTGAACAGAGAGATGGGAGGAATAAAAATACAGCGCCCAACTAAAAGCTGAGACTCAATATTTTTTCGCAACGGAACCCACTGAAACCGCGGAAAAATAGTGCTTAAAACTGAAAGAGTTTAATGGGTAAGATCGATTAACAAACCATCCTGCTCTGCAGGACTTAACGCTCAAAGCGGCTTTAGGCTTGCTCTTACTAATTAAGTTTTTTGGCATTTTCGTACTTATCCCATCTTAATTTTTCCGTGGATTTCGTTGCAGAAGGCCTTTTAGTGGGGGGGTGAAATAAAAACGGCGCCGTATATACGGCGCCGTTTTACTTTTAGCTTCTAGCTTACTTCAGACCATCTAAGTAGCGCTCGGCATCTAAGGCTGCCATGCAGCCGGTGCCAGCTGATGTTATGGCTTGGCGATAGGTATGATCCATCACATCACCGGCGGCAAATACGCCCTCTATACTCGTTTGCGTGGCATTACCCTGTAAGCCGGATTGTACCTTAAGGTAGCCGTTTGCCATGTCCAGCTGATCAACAAACAGGCTGGTATTAGGCTGATGGCCGATGGCGATGAATACTCCTGCCAGCGCTAATTCTTCTTCTTTATCCGTTTGCGTATTTTTTAAACGCAGGCCGGTCACGCCCATGTTGTCGCCCAACACTTCTTCTAGCGTGCTGTTGGTGTGCAGAATAATATTGCCGTTATTCACCTTATCCATTAGGCGATCAATCAAGATTTTCTCGGAGCGAAACTCGTCACGGCGATGCACTAAGTGTACTTCAGCGGCAATATTTGACAGATAGAGCGCTTCTTCCACTGCAGTATTACCGCCGCCAATTACGGCTACTTTTTGGTTACGATAAAAGAATCCATCGCAAGTGGCGCAGGCAGAGACGCCGCGGCCTTGAAAGGCTTCTTCAGAGGGTAAACCTAAGTACTTAGCCGAGGCGCCGGTAGCAATAATCAGGGCGTCACAGCTATAGGTGACACTGTCGCCTTTTAGTTGAAAAGGGCGCTGGCTTAAGTCCACACTGTTGATGTGATCAAGCAGTATTTCGGTTTCAAAGCGCTCTGCATGAGCTTTCATGCGTTCCATTAAGGCGGGGCCGGTTAAGCCTTCAGGGTCGCCAGGCCAGTTTTCCACGTCTGTAGTGGTGGTCAGTTGTCCGCCTTGTTGAATACCGGTGACTAACACGGGATTAAGGTTGGCGCGCGCCGCGTATACGGCGGCGGTATATCCTGCAGGACCCGATCCTAAGATCAGCAGTTTTGCATGTTTTGCTTGGCTCATTTGTTTCTCCAACCTGAGTAGGCAGATAATTGTGGCCCGATTGTAGGGGATAGCTGAAAGGGAATAAAGTAGCAAAGCCACAGCCATACGGCAGCGAACGCGTGTTTAAGGCACAGCTTGATGGTTAAGCCGCAGGTTACGCTAGTTGACTCAGTGATCACTAGCAAGTTGGAGTTAGAACGAATGGTTATTTTATATAGCTAAAGGTGCGTGATTGTTAAGGCTCGCTTGAATATGCTCGTTATTCGCTGTGTGAGATAGAGCTTAGCCGCGTGACTCATTCATGCTGCGAGGCATAGGTGTAATCAATAACCCTGTTATTTATCTGGTCATGGTGATTTATATGCATTAGGGTTCTTTTTTTGAACTAATGTCCCGTAGGAAATCTGCACTGCTCGCTGCCAGTAAAACAGAATGGAAATGATTTTTTCAGTTGTAAAACAAACGTATCTGCTACCTGTTTGGCATCTACCATGTTAAGATGCCAAAAGATATGCTGTAATAGATAATCGCTTATTTTATGTATTTATCTGTTTTCTAAATTGCGAGATGGCGACGGCGCCTGCCAAAGTGAGCTTTTTATACCAGGCCAAGCGTTGAGTGCTGCCTAATGCAGACTAACTCGGGTGTTGAGCTGCCGTTTTGTGCCAAATAGTCTACCTATTCACAGTGGAATATATCGATAATGAGTCAAAGGATGGATGAAGTGCTAGATTTGAACAGTAGACCAGCCAAAGATCTCGACCGTATAGATCGCAATATTTTAAACGAGCTGCAACAAGACGGCCGTATTTCTAACGTTGAGTTGTCCAAGCGTGTGGGTTTGAGTCCAACGCCTTGTTTAGAGCGAGTGCGTCGTTTAGAACGCCATGGCTATATTGAAGGCTATACGGCAATTTTGAATCCGCAGTTTCTGGATGCCTCTTTGCTGGTATTTGTCGAAATTACGCTCAATCGTGGCACGCCGGACGTATTTGATGAGTTTAATGATGCAGTCCAAAGACTCGAAGAAATTCAAGAGTGTCATTTGGTTTCGGGTGATTTTGACTACCTGCTGAAAACGCGAGTGGCGGATATGTCGGCCTACCGAAAGTTGCTGGGCGAAACCTTGTTACGCTTACCCGGCGTGAACGACACCCGCACCTATGTGGTGATGGAAGAGGTTAAGCAAAGTAATCGTCTGGTGATAAATACCCGTTAAGCTGTGCTAATGGGCTCGGCTCTGGTATTTTTATCGCGAGCGAGCTGACCCAAAACTCAGACTCTGCGAGCGGCCTTGGCCGCTCGTTTGTCGTTTAGGTCTCTGGCGACTTGTTTTGTCGCAAGCCGACCATTAATTTTATGAATAACCTTAAAAGTGAAGGAGCAGGCGTTTGGCGCAGAAAAAGCTGTTTACTCCCATGTCTGGTTTACAGCGTCTATTTGAAGCCGGATTGATCACCATTATTTTATTGGCGATCTTCATGATGTTGTCCTTGGTGTCTTATCACCCCTCGGATCCGGGCTGGTCACAAACTGCGTGGGGCGGAGAAATTCGTAATGCCGCAGGTCCAGCGGGTGCCTGGTTGGCTGACATATTGCTGTTTTCCTTTGGCTTCTCCGCCTATGTGGTGCCGCTATTTATGGTCCTGATCGGCTGGCTTACCCTATGGCGCCCGAGAGCGTTAAGTGACATTTGTTACTTAACCTTAAGTCTACGTATTATTGGCTTTTTAATGCTGCTGCTGAGTGCCTTAACCTTGGCCAGCATGAACTTAGGTAATATTTATTATTTTTCTTCCGGTGGCTTAATTGGTGACATGCTGGCTTCGGCCATTGCCCCTGTGTTTGGAACTCTCGGCACCACTTTATTATTGCTGTGTGGTTTTGCCACTGGCGTGACCTTTTTTACCGGCTGGTCTTGGTTGCTGATTGTGGAGCGCTTAGGATCCTGTGTGGTTAATGCTCCGCAATTATTAAGCCAACTACCGCAGCGTATTGTCGACTGGCAGAGTCATTTGCGCGGTGACAGCGTGACAGAGCCCTTATCTGCAAATAGTGGCGCGCAAGGATCGACTAAAACCAGTATGACCGACTCAGTGCCTGCCATAGCAAGCAGTGAGGAGGCGAGTGCGGGGTTTGTCAGCTGGCGTCGCTTTAAAGAACGTTTAAATGGCACAAGCGAAGAGACTGAAAACGCGAGCTATGAGTCAAATCAAGATGATCCTCTGATGGCACCATTGCCAGCCATGCCTAAACGCCCCTTACTGCAAAAAAAGGCGCCGCCTGTGGCGCGTAAAGAGCCGGTATTTAACGAGCCAGTGTCCGGTGGTTGCCATGATCCCGAGTTGGCGACCGCGAGCTTTATGGATAAAGATGATTTTGCAGCGTCGGATAATGTTGTGGGTGCCGATGATTTCTTGGATGCTTTTGATTTCTTAGACGAAGCAGATGTTGATGAGCCGGTTCGTGCGCCGCAACGATCTGCTGTACCACCAGCGACTGCAGCGCAAGCGACAGTACCTTCTGCAAAAGTAGCACCGGCAACAGTACCACCGGCACCAGTGCAGCAAGCAGCTAAGCCACAAGCGCCAAGTGACATGGTGACCTTGGCCCAAGCCAACGGCTGGGATGACGACGATGCAGACGAAGAGTTGGACTTGCCTTGGCTAAAAGACGAGGCCCCCGCTCCGCACGCGGTTATGGTGCGAGCATCGCAGGCTCCAAAGCCACAAAGAAGCGTGACTACTTTACCTTCGTTTGAGCTGTTGGATTTACCTAAACCGCGCCAACATACGGTGAGCGAGTCGGAATTAGAGCGCATTGCGCGCTTAGTTGAGGCAAAACTTGCCGACTATAATGTGCAAGCCAATGTCGTCGGCGTTTATCCGGGGCCTGTGATCACCCGTTTTGAGTTGGACTTAGCGCCGGGCATTAAGGTCAGCAAAATTGCCAGCCTAGATCGCGACTTGGCTCGTTCGCTGTCGGCCATTAGCGTGCGGGTGGTTGAAGTGATCCCAGGTAAACCTTATATCGGTTTGGAATTGCCTAATACCCGTCGCGAGACCGTATATTTGCGGGAAGTGATCGACAGCGAGGCCTTTAGAAATAGCCAACATCCGCTGACTATGGTGCTGGGCCAAGACATTGCCGGCGAGCCGGTAGTGGTGAATTTGGCGAAAATGCCCCACGTATTGGTGGCGGGGACCACAGGCTCGGGTAAGTCTGTGGGGGTAAACGTGATGATCTTGTCGATGTTGTATAAAGCCACGCCGGAAGAAGTGCGCTTTATCATGATAGACCCCAAGATGTTGGAGCTGTCCGTTTACGAAGGGATCCCGCATCTGCTGACCGAGGTGGTTACCGACATGAAAGATGCGGCTAATGCGCTGCGTTGGTGTGTGGGAGAGATGGAACGTCGTTATAAGCTGCTATCGTCGGTGGGTGTGCGTAATTTGCAGGGCTATAACACTAAGGTACAAGACGCGATTGATGCCGGTGAGCCAATCCGTGATCCACTGTGGGATCCAAGGCAGTCGATGGATACGTATCCGCCCGCATTGGAAAAATTGCCGCATATAGTGGTGGTGATCGATGAATTTGCTGACATGATGATGATAGTGGGCAAGAAGGTCGAAGAGTTGATTGCGCGAATTGCGCAAAAAGCCCGTGCCGCCGGTATTCATTTGATTTTAGCTACCCAGCGCCCGTCGGTAGACGTGATCACAGGTCTTATCAAAGCGAACATTCCGACGCGCATGTCGTTTCAGGTATCGAGCAAGATAGACTCGCGCACCATTCTTGATCAACAAGGGGCAGAGTCCTTGTTGGGTATGGGTGACATGCTTTACTTGCCTGCTGGCGATAGTACGCCGACACGGGTACACGGTGCCTTCGTTGACGATCATGAAGTGCACAAAGTGGTCGCCGCGTGGAAAGAGCGCGGCGAGCCTAATTATATCGAAGACATATTAAGTGGTGATGTGGGCCCAGAAGGCCTACTGCCAGGAGAGGTGGCAGAAGACGACGACGATGCACCGGATCCGGTATTTGATGCTGCGGTAGCTTATGTCGTAGAGACGCGCCGCGGCTCTATCTCTGGGGTGCAACGTCAGTTTAAGATAGGTTACAACCGCGCCGCTCGTTTAATAGAACGAATGGAGCAACATGGCATAGTGAGTGCGCCCATGGGCAGCGGTCAACGTGAAGTATTGGCACCTCCGCCAGTTAGGGAGCGCAATTAAATGAAGAAGTTAGCGACGTTAGGATTGTTAATTTGGTCGGTGAGTGCGGTAGCACTGGCCGATGCGAGATCTGATTTGCAACAAAAATTGGCCAGTTTTGACCAGTTTACTGCGGATTTTAGTCAGCAGGTGTTTGATGAACAAGGCCAGCCGATGCAAACTGCCAAAGGCACCATGCAGCTGGCGCGCCCGGATCAGTTTCGCTGGCACACAGTATCACCTGACGAAAGTTTGATTGTCTCTAATGGCAAGAGCGTGTGGATGTACGATCCCTTCGTTGAGCAGGTGTCCATAGCGCCCTTGGAGCAAGCAATTAAAAATACGCCATTTTTATTGATTGCGGGTCGCGATGGCAAACGCTGGCAAGACTATACCGTCACCCGTAAAGGTGCAGACTTTATCGTAGCCAGTAAAGACGCCAGCGAGTTAATCAGTCAGTTTAGCCTGCGCTTTGACGCGAAAAATCGTATCGAGCGCTTCAGTGTGTTGGAGTCGGGCGGGCAACGCAGTGACTTCACCTTACAAAATGTGAATACCCAGCCCAAGGTAAGCAAAACCAGCTTTACCTTTACGCCGCCCAAGGGCGTGATGGTTGATGATCAACGTTAAACATTAAGCCATAAGCGTTACATGGTCAGAAAAATACCGAGCTCAACAGGCTCGGTATTTTTTTGTCGTTACTTTATTTACAATAACTACGCGGCTCTGCTTGCTGTCAGTGAGGGAATAAATAATATGAGCACCTTGAGTCTGGATTTTGAACAAGATGACTTTCGCCCGTTAGCTGCTCGCATGCGCCCGCAACGGCTAGAACACTATTTGGGGCAAGACCATATTTTAGGACCCGATAAACCGCTGCGCCGCGCATTAGAAGCAGGGCTTTGTCATTCCATGATCTTATGGGGTCCGCCTGGCACAGGTAAAACTACGCTGGCCGAGCTGATTGCTCGTTATTGTGATGCAGAAGTGGAGCGAGTCTCGGCGGTGACCTCGGGGGTAAAAGAAATTCGTGCCGCCATCGAGCGTGCTCGTGAACATAAATCAGCCGGTCGGCGCACCATATTGTTTGTCGATGAAGTGCATCGCTTTAATAAGTCTCAGCAAGATGCATTTTTACCCCACATCGAAGATGGCACAGTCACCTTTATTGGCGCCACCACCGAAAACCCTTCGTTTGAACTCAATAACGCCTTGTTATCTCGCGCCCGAGTCTATTTATTAAAGCGCCTTGAGCCTGTGGCCATCGAACAAATGATCGCGCAGGCGTTAACTGAAGATGCGGTTCTGGCAAAGCGTAATATCGTGCTCAGTGAGGACGTACAAAGCGCCTTGGCGCAACTGGTGGACGGCGATGGGCGCAAGGCCTTGAACTATCTTGAATTATTAGCAGATATGGCGGTATCCGTAGACGGGCAATGCCCTATCGACTTGAGCCTATTGGCCGAGGTCACAGGGGAGCGCTTGGCACGCTTCGATAATCAAGGCGATCTGTACTACGACCTGATTTCGGCCATTCATAAGTCGATTCGCGGCTCAAATCCAGATGCGGGTCTATATTGGTATGCGCGAATGGTTAGCGCCGGTTGCGATCCTCTGTACATTGCGCGTCGTTTACTGGCTATCGCATCAGAAGATATTGGCCTTGCCGACCCAAAAGCCATGGGCGTGGCTCTGGCGGCGTGGGATTGTTTTACCCGCGTGGGGCCGGCAGAAGGGGAGCGCGCGATTGCGCAAGCCATCATTTATTTAGCCTGTGCGCCCAAGAGTAATGCCGTGTATACAGCCTGGAATCAGGCGTTAAAAGATGCGAAAGAATTACCCGATTATGAGGTGCCCATGCATTTACGTAACGCGCCGACTAAGTTGATGAAAGAGCTAGGACACGGTGCTGAATATCGTTATGCCCACCATGAGCCGGGTGCCTATGCGGCGGGTGCCACTTATTTACCAGATGCGATTGCTGGTCGGCACTATTATCAGCCCAATGAGCGGGGATTTGAGCAAAAAATCAAAGCCAAGCTCGATTATTTAAAAAACCTTGACCAAGCTGCAGAGGGCGAAAAATGAAAGATCAAGCCCACCTAGTTGGCTCACAGGCGGCTGACTGTTAAACTTATCGTCACTTTGAATAACTTAATTTTCCGTGTTTAAGACGCCTTGAGCCTAGTCTCGATCGCGCTTGTACACCTTAGCATTTAATAAGGTAACTCATGCTGGATTCCAAATACCTGCGCGGCGACATCGCCGACACGGCAGCGCGGCTGGCAAGCCGTGGCTTTACGCTCGACATTTCAGTGTTTAATGCCCTTGAAGAAAAGCGCAAGTCCTTGCAGTCCCGCACCCAAGAGTTACAAGCCGATCGTAACGCGCGCTCCAAAGCCATTGGCTTGGCGGCGCGTAACGGCGAAGACATAGCCCCGTTAAAAGCGGCAGTATCCAACATTAATGATGAGCTTGATGGGTGTAAGGTCGAGCTGGATCAATTGCTCAACGATATCGAAGCTTTTAGTGCCGCCATTCCTAACTTGCCTCATGAGTCGGTACCGGTCGGTAAAAATGAAGACCAGAACGTAGAAGTGCGCCTGTGGGGCGAGTTACCTAGCTTTGATTTTGAACCAAAAGATCACGTGGCGCTGGGCGAAGCTCTGGCCGGCTTGGATTTTAAAGGCGCGGTAAAAGTGTCCGGCTCACGCTTTGTGATCATGCAAGGCCAGATTGCCCGTATGCACCGTGCATTGGCACAATATATGTTGGACTTGCACACCCAAGAGCACGGCTATACCGAATGCTATGTGCCGTATTTGGTGAACAGTGATAGCTTGTTTGGTACCGGCCAGTTGCCTAAATTTTCAGCCGACTTATTCCACACCGCCATCGAAGGCGAGGGTGATGAAGAAGGCAAGGTGCGTCGTTTCTCACTGATCCCCACTTCTGAAGTGCCGCTCACCAACATAGGTCGCGATGAAATCTTTGAGGCCAATGAACTACCGCTGAAATTGACCGCCCACTCGCCGTGTTTTCGCTCTGAGGCCGGCTCTTATGGTCGCGACACCCGGGGCTTGGTGCGGATGCACCAGTTCGACAAAGTAGAAATGGTGCAACTGGTACACCCAGATACCTCGTGGGACACCCTAGAAGACATGGTCAATCATGCGGAAAAAGTACTGCAAGGCTTAAAACTGCCCTATCGGGTAATGGCATTATGCACCGGCGACATGGGCTTTAGTGCCACTAAAACCTACGACTTGGAAGTTTGGCTACCGGCACAAGATACCTATCGCGAAATTTCTTCAGTGTCTAACTGCGGCGATTTTCAAGCCCGTCGTATGCAAGCCCGAGTGCGCGGTGCCGACGGCAAGCCGCAATTATTACACACCCTAAACGGCTCAGGTCTCGCTGTAGGCCGCACGCTGGTGGCAGTATTAGAGAATTATCAACAGGCCGATGGTCGTGTTGCGGTACCGGAAATCTTGCAGCCTTATATGGGCGGCTTACAGTTTATTGGTTAAGTGAGCAGCCAAAATCAGTAGCACACTAGCGCCAGTGAGGACCTTAGGCCTTGACTGGCGTTTTTTGTGCTGGGCTCTTGAAGCGTGTATGTCAGCCACCGGCTGTTACACTGGCGAGATAGGCAAGTTAGTCCTGCTAGATAGTTTCAGATTGAATGAACTTAATCGGTTTTTATTTCGCTATTTGTGTTTCTACTTTGGTAGAATACAGCACCTTAACGAGGTCCTCGGCAACAGATGATGGTTTGGATAGACTTTGTAATTCTGGGTATTATTGCCCTGTCAGCGGTCGTAAGTTTAGTCAGAGGATTCGTCAAAGAAGCCATGTCTCTGGCCACTTGGTTGGCGGCATTCTTCATTGCCAGTAACTTCTACGCTGATCTCAGCGCCCTGCTTGATATCACAGATCCCTTAATCCGCAACGGCACCGCCATTGCCATTCTATTTGTATTAACCCTCATCCTAGGCGCACTCATCAATTATATTGTGAGTCAGCTGGTCGATAAAACTGGACTGTCTGGCACAGATCGTGTGTTAGGCGTCTGTTTTGGTGCCGTACGCGGTGTCTTGATAGTGGCCGCGTTATTGTTTTTCATCGATACCATGACCGGCTTTAAAGAGTCGCTGTGGTGGCAGCAATCTGTGTTAATTCCAGAATTTGGTATCGTTATCCAGTGGTTCTTCAGCCTGGTGCAAAATTCATCCAGCTTTTTACCCCCCAAGCCATAATGAATTGAGGAAGTGAATACATGTGTGGGATTGTCGGTATTCAAGGTACGACTCCAGTAAATCAGGCGCTTTATGATGCCTTAACCGTGTTGCAACACCGAGGCCAAGATGCCGCTGGTATAGTGACCATCGATGGTGAAACACTGCGCCAGCGCAAAGCCAATGGCTTGGTGCGTGAAGTGTTTGAAGATCGTCATATGCAGCGCTTAATCGGTAACGTGGGCATAGGTCACGTACGTTATCCGACCGCAGGTAGCAGCAGCGTGGCGCAAGCCCAGCCATTTTATGTCAACTCCCCGTTTGGCATTACTTTGGCGCACAATGGCAACTTAACCAATACCAGTGAATTAAAAGCAGAGCTGCTTGTGGCTCGCCGCCACATTAATACCAGCTCAGACTCTGAAGTCTTGCTTAATGTCCTCGCTCATGAGCTCGACCAACAAACACAAAATCTCCACCTCGAACCGGAACATGTGTTTGCCGCCGTGAGCGCCGTACATAAAAAAGTACGCGGTGCCTATGCGGTAGTGGCGGCCATTATTGGCCACGGCATGCTGGCATTTCGTGACCCTAATGGTATTCGACCGCTGGCACTGGGCAAACGCGACTGCGAGCAAGGTGGGGTTGAGTATATGGTGGCCTCAGAAAGTGTGGCGCTCAATGCGGTAGGCTTCCATCTTATCCGCGATGTGGCACCCGGTGAAGCCATCTATATCACTCAACAAGGGGAGCTGTTTACTCAGCAATGTGCCGACGAACCTCAGCATCAGCCTTGTATTTTTGAGTACGTATACTTTGCTCGCCCCGACTCCTTTATTGATAAAGTGTCCGTGTATGCGGTGAGAGCACGCATGGGACAGAAACTTGGCGAAAAAATTGCTCGAGAGTGGGAAGACTTCGATATCGATGTGGTGATCCCCATTCCAGAAACGTCTTGCGATATTGCGCTGGAAATCGCACATAATCTGGACCTGCCTTATCGCCAAGGCTTCGTGAAGAATCGTTATATTGGCCGCACTTTTATTATGCCCGGCCAACTACAACGTCAGCAATCTGTGCGTCGTAAACTCAATGCCATACATTCTGAGTTTGCGGGTAAAAACGTGCTGTTAGTCGATGACTCCATAGTGCGCGGCACTACCTCTGAGCAGATTATTAAAATGGCTCGTGAAGCCGGGGCTAAAAAAGTGTACTTTGCCTCTGCCGCACCGGAAATTCGCTTCCCAAATGTCTACGGTATCGACATGCCGTCAGTGAATGAACTGATAGCTTACGGCCGTGAAGTGGACGAAATTTGCCAATTGATAGGCGCCGATGGGCTAATTTTTCAAGAGCTAGAAGACCTTGAAGATGCGGTACGCCACTTTAATCCAGAATTGCGTCATTTTGAGACCTCGGTATTTACCGGTGAGTATGTGACGCAAGACGTGGATCAAGCGTATTTAGATGAGCAAAATGCACTGCGCAACGACAACGTTAAACAGGCTGAATGCCAAGATGACGCGCATCTGGCTATGTATAACGAAGGCGAAGCCTAATTTATCATTGGGTTAGCTAACAGAAAGGGGCCTTTTTAAGGCCCCTTTTTTATTAATGCTAACAGTCCGTTAGTTCATATACATAGGGCCAAAGCCCCAACTCCAAAGCAATACGGTGGCTGTCATCAAGCAGACTAACAGCACGAGTGCCGCTGTGATCACCGAGCTTGCATAAATAAAGCCGCGTTCTTCAGGGATGCGCATTACGATAGGGATCCCTGTATACAAAAGGTAAACCGAGTAGGTAACGCCCGCTAAGCCCACGAGCATTATTACTATGGGTTCAGGGTAAAATAAGGAAAAGCCGGCCATAAATAAGGGCGTGGCAGTATAGGCGGCAAGCTCTAGGCTATTTGCAAAGCTTGGGGTGGCACCAAAGGTACCCGCCATCCAAAAAATAAGGTAGGCGAGGGCGAAGACGCCGAAAATTAACCCCACATACATACTCATCGCCATGGCTAAAGCGCTTCTGGGGGTGAGCATAAAAGTGCTGTTGGTAGTGCTACCAAAGTTCCAACCAATCATAGTCGTCGAAAGATAGGCGCTGATAGTGGGTATCAGTGCTATCAAGGCTAGGTGGATTAAGCTGTAGCGTAAACTCTCATGTTGGCGGTCTACTCTGTGCCACTGTACTTTAGGCTGTGTGTACAAGCCCCAAATTCGATTCAAAAACATGGCCTTCCCCTTATCTATGCTAATTACTCTGTGGACTAGCAGCGAAACAGCGTATGTATTCCTAGTAGCAGCTGTAAGTTTAGTCAGATACGTATAACTAGGCACAAGCTCAAACTAAGTATAAACCACATTTTATGCACTGCTCGGTAAGACGGCCTTGATAGGTGTATTGAGTCAGTGTTGGCTTTGTGTGCCGAGAGGCGAGGGGAAACGAAAAAATACTATGTTAACTGCAACAAATTAGCTGCCATCTGGCGTAGACAGGACGAAATAACAGCCGTTAATACATAATTAAAAAACGGAATGATTCAGTTTAATGTTACATCTGGATATAAGAGTTACGGCAGTGGTAGAATGGAATCAGTGTTTATATGGTTAATTTTTTAATCATTTTGATATTTTACTCACTCCTAAGGAGTGATAAACAGGTAGCCGATTATTTATGTTGATATCGATTGTTGAGCAGGCGATGTTGATCCTCGCATCCGGCTGGCTATTAACCATGAACATGCGAAAAATGCAGGCTTATCCGCGATTATTACCACTTACTGTGGGAGTCTGGTTTGGCATTCTTACTATCGCTTGTATGTCTATGCCATTTAGTATCGGTCCTGGGGTATTTCTGGATGTTGGCGATGCGATCATTTTTGTTGCTGGCCTCTTTGGTGGCCTGTTATCCGGTGGTTTGGCTCTGGTGCTCGCCGGTACGTTTAAACTCTGGTTTAACGACTCTGATAGCTTAATTGCCGTACTAACCATGTCGATGGCGTTGTTTCTGGGATTAATAGCTAAGCGCGCCCTAGTGAAAACTCGCTTCTCGCTGACTTTAGGTTACCTGTTGCCGGTTAGTTTACTTTTAAACGGTATGAGCATTACCCTGATATATCTTAATGTTGAGCCGCAATTACAAGCACATGTGTTGTCCATGAGCGGGCCCTTTTTAGTGGTCGCTGTTCCCTTGACCCTGATGCTTATTTATATTCTCAAAGATACCTTGCATCGTCAGCAAGAGCAGCAAGCCCTCCGTGACAGTCAAGCGCGTTTGCTGGCGATTACCCGCGCCTTGCCAGATATGATGAGTGTCATAGATGAAAACGGCTTTTATTTAGAAATAATGGCTGACAATATTATTTTTTCAGGGAGTAAAGAACCCAGGGCCGTGGGGAAGAATATCCGCGATATATTTCCAAAACAGTATGCCCTTCGCCTACAAGCTTTTATTAACCATACCCTTTCACAGCAAAAGGTTGCGCATTTATTGTTCGAGATGGAAGTGGATGAAAGTTGGCGTACCTTTGAAAGCGTCGCACAAGCACTCGACACCGAAGTTGGTGAAGCAAAGGCAGTGGTGGTGCTTACCCGAGATATTAGTGAGCGGGTAAAAGGGGAAACGGATTTACGTATCGCCGCCGTGGCTTTTGATAGTTTTCAAGGCATGTTGGTGACCGATAAGCATAATCGTATTTTGCGCGTTAACCGCGCCTTTACCGATGTGACCGGTTATAGCCAAAGCGAATTATTAGGTAAAACACCCAGTGTATTTAGTTCTGGTCATCATGACAGTGCTTTTTATCAAGATATGTGGCACGACATTAATAGCCTGGGTCATTGGCAGGGCGAGATTTATGATAAGCGTAAATCGGGGCAAATTTATCCACAATTTTTGTCAATCAGTGCCGTTAAAGATGAACAAGATCAGGTCAGTCATTATGTGGCCAGCATTACCGACATCAGCATGGAAAAAGAGAATGCAAAAAAAATCCATGACTTGGCCTATTACGATAGTTTGACCGGTCTGCCTAATCGGCGTTTGTTACTGACCAGCATTAGACAAATTCAAAGAGAGAGTGCCAGCGAAAATAAGCTGGGTGCCGTGATTTTTATCGACTTAGATCAATTTAAAAATATTAATGATCTCTGGGGACATGAAGTAGGCGATAAATTATTACTGCATGTCGCTAATCAGTTGCGCAAAGTGCTCAGCAAACAAGATAGCTTAGCGCGCTTAGGCAGTGATCAATTCGTGTTGGTACTGAGCGCCCACGCTGACAATTATAGCCAGCTCATAAGCCGTTTAGAGCAGCATAATAAAATGCTGCTGAGCATGTTGGAGCAGCCCTATGTTCACGGTGAGCAGAAGCTGCGTAGCAGTGCATGCATTGGTGTGGTCGCGTTAGATGGCTTTAATGAAACAGCAGAAGAGTTGGTACGTAAAGCTGAGCTGGCCATGTATGCGGCGAAAGACACAGGTAAGGGTGAACATCGCTTCTTTGATCCGCAAATGCAAGAAGTGATATCGCAGCGCCTATTATTAGAAGAAGACATTATTCGAGGTCTAGAAGCTCAAGAGTTTTGTGTGTATTTTCAAGCGCAATTTAATAGTGATGAACAGTTAGTGGGTGTGGAGTCTTTGGTGCGTTGGCGCCACCCAGAGCGGGGACTCTTGTCACCCATTGCTTTTCTTCAGGTGGCAGAAGCCGCGGGCATCATGAGCCAAATCGATAAGGTGGTACTACTGCGCGCCTGTGAGCAAATGGCTCATTGGAAGCGCTTACCCGCCTTTAGGGATATTACGGTGTCGGTGAATATCAGCCCTGCTCAATTGTATCAGCATGACTTCGTTGCACAAGTGCTGAAGGTGGTCAAGGAGACGGGCGCGGATCCACAACGGCTCAAGCTCGAGCTAACGGAGTCTATGCTGGTGACAGACATGAAACAGGCGATTGCACGCATGCGCCAACTGAAACAAGCCGGCATTCGCTTTTCTATTGATGATTTTGGTACCGGTTATTCATCACTGCAGTATTTACAACAACTGCCGCTAGACCAACTAAAAATTGACCAATCTTTTGTGCGAGGTTTGCCAGAAGATACCAGTAGTTTGGCGATCATTAGAGCCGTGATCGCCATGGCTAATAGCTTAGGGCTAGAAGTGATAGCGGAAGGGGTTGAAACTGAAGTGCAGCGGGACATACTGCTGGCCAATGGTTGCCCTTTATATCAAGGCTATCTGTATGCTAAACCTTTACCTGCAGAGCAAGTCGAGCGACTAGAGATGATTGAACAATCCCACCATATCAAGTTACTCGTCGGCAACTAGTTGCCTGAACTAATCGTTAATCGTTAAACGTTAAATACCTAAGCAGTATTTACTACTAGTACATAAGCCGAATACCCCATAACCTGAGGACTTCGGCTCAGTGTAGATAGTACTAGCCCGTTCATAAGCAAACGGTACGGTTACGACCTTGCTGCTTGGCTTTATACAAGGCCTGATCTGCCAGCTTTAAGGTATCATCTATGCTTCTGGGCGAGTCTAATGCTGCCCAATACGTTACCCCGAAAGACACGGTAATGTAACCCACAGGGGGGATCTCGGTTTGGGCGATTAACTCTCGTAGACGCTCGGCCACGGTAAACGCCGTCTCAGGTAAGATATTAGGTAAGAAAATTATAAACTCTTCACCGCCACAACGACATAACTGGTCTTCTTTGCGAGCCTGAGTCCGCATCAATTGCGCGAGTTTTTTTATTACTTCATCACCTACGTCATGCCCATAGGTGTCATTTACTCGCTTAAAGAAGTCAATGTCCAAGGCGATGACGGAAAAAACGGTACGCTCTGCTTGGTAGTTATCTAACACCGAGGCCATGCCACGACGATTTAATAAGCCTGTCATGGCATCGGTATGGCTATCGTTATGTAATTGGCTAATTTTATCGTTCAACTGCCCCATGCTTTTAACGATGGCACGTTTGAGCTGTGCGGCTTCAAAGTACCAAGAGTTAATGTGAGAGATATTATCTTGGGCAGTTTTATTTTCAATCAAGCGGGTATCGCGCGCTAGCAACCACAGCGGCCGAGAGATCAGCATAGCCGACAACCAGATACCAAATAACGTGAGTAGTACCAAAGGCAAACTTCTAATAAACACGTTTGTAATATGGCTATCTAATTCAGCCAACGTTATATGTTTAGGCCTTTGTGCCACAATCCCCCATCCTGCATTCGCAATAGGGGCAAAGCCGGCAAGCATTTCTATACCTTTAGAGTTAGTAACGGCATAAGCACCTTCTTGACCTGCAACCACGGCATCAATAGCTGGATTTTGTTCAATATTTTCGCCAACACGCACGTTATCAGGGTGATAAATTAACGTCTTATGGCGATCTACTACATACAGATAAGAACCATCTTGATAATAATGCTTGCCTAAAAATTGGTTCAAAATATTCTTTTTCTGTAAATAAATGGTGCCTGTGATGTAGCCTAAGTAATTACCACCCTTTGCGAAAATGGGGTGTGACACACTAATTAAATAATTACCGGCTTCAGATATAAATGGGTCTGAGATCATCGGCATTTTTCGAGCGATAGACTGCTGTGCTTGTACTGACTTCAGTTTTATTCCACGGATCCCTAATGCTTCTGGAGACGCGGCCAACACTCTCGCATTCACATCAACCACAGCGACTGAGTTAAAGATCTCCGTGGATTGCTGTAAGCGCACCACTTCGTCGTCTAAACGAGAGGCATCTTTCATGTGCTCGCCGAGCATGTTCGCGCTATACGCCAGTCTGTCTTGTGCCATATCCAGAAAGACGGCGGTAACTTCTGCCAGCTTAGCCGCATACACACGGTTCGCTTCGAGGGCATTATTTATCAGTAATGAGCGTTGTGCTTCATAGGTGGCGTAAAAGCTATTACCTAAGGTTATCAAGACGCTGCATAACGCAAGCCCCAATATTAGGCCACGCAGTTTAAACCGAGGAAGGGGTTTGTTTTGCATTAGGTGAGGGTACCCACAGATGATCAGCCAAGGTGCTGATGAAATGACTTTAAGCGATTCTAATGGAACTGATTTATGAAAGCCATTCCATTCACTCGCCCCAAATTATGCTTTATAGCGGTGAATATGGGAATTATGGTTTAACTATTGGCTAAATATTGCCTAGCAAGCAGCCATAAAAAAAGGCCCAATTAAGGGCCTTTCCAATCGATTGGTGGAGCTGGCGGGATTTGAACCCGCGTCCGAAAAACCTACATCGTCGGTACTACATGCGTAGTCAGTCATTACATTCGCCATCTGCTGCGGACAGACACGCCACAGAATAACTAGCCTAAATTAGTTTTAATGCTTCCACCGTCAGGCACGATTTCCACACGATTCTGTGAGATATGACCTTCCAATTCCCTAAGTCACAGACAAGCTAGGGTAGAAGGGCTCTAACAGGTTATTAAGCTGCTAGTGCGTAGTTTTCGTCGTTTGCGACTATTTTTTTGCGATTTTTTAACGAGGCCTATCGCACCTCGGCATGCACCTAGGAGTTCGAGAATCTCGTCGAATCCAGAATCAGCCCCAAGTTCACTTATGGTATGGCAATTTTTACCGAATCACAAGTATTAACGATTTTTATGTTTCATCATGCGGTCTTTTTCGCGCTTCCAGTCCCGCTCTTTCACGTCTTGGCGCTTGTCGTGATCTTTTTTACCTTTCACCAAGCCAATTTCAATTTTTACCCAAGACTGAGACCAATACAGTGCCAAGGGCACCAAGGTATAACCGTCGCGGTCAAGCAGGCTGGCTAATCTGTCCAGCTCGCGCCGTTTAAGTAACAGTTTGCGCGAGCGCATGGGATCGCACACTACGTGAGTAGAGGCCATGTTAAGGGGAGTAATGGTCGCGGCGAACAAGAAGGCTTCGCCATTACGTATGAACACGTAAGAGTCGGCGATGTTGGCTTTTCCCGCCCGCATCGCTTTTACTTCCCATCCTTGTAGCTCCAGCCCGGCTTCATATTTTTCTTCGATATAATATTCGTGCCTTGCCTTCTTATTGAGGGCAATGGTGCTGGAACCGACTTTTTTCTTAGCTTTGTTTTTTGTCATAGTAGCGCCATTATACGGGGCCAATGATGGCTTGGGAATTGCTGATACAGCAACTGCGTGTTTTTCATACGTATTTCGTGATAATGCTGCAGTTATGTCAGCCTAATTGTCTTGATTCGACAGCCGTGAGTCCAACAAAGATTAGTGTTAAAATCGAGTCGATTTGCTGTCAGGAGAGATTATGCCGAGTATTACTCGCAGTGCATTAGTGATGTTTAGTGCACAACAAATGTATGAGTTGGTCAATGATATTGACGCTTATCCGCAGTTTTTACCAGGTTGTGTGGCAAGCCGTGTGGTCTCGCAGTCCGATAATACCATTACTGCGGCCTTGGATGTATCTAAGGCGGGCATTCGTAAAACTTTTACCACGCGTAATGTATTAACGCCTTATCAGCATATTCGTGTTGAGTTAGTCGATGGGCCTTTTAAAGCACTCAATGGTGGCTGGACCTTTACGCCGTTAGATGAAGACGCCTGTAAAGTTGAGCTGGAATTGTATTTTGAGTTTACGTCTCGCTTAGTGGAATTTGCTTTTGGCGGCATCTTTAAAGAGCTAGCCAATGCCATGGTGCATTCCTTTAGTGAGCGAGCCAGAGAGGTATATGGCCATGAGTCTTATTCAGGTTGAAGTTGTGTATGCGCTGCCTTATAAGCAAGTAGTGCTAAGCCTGAACGTCGCCGCCAGTAGTGACGTGCAGCAGGTGATCGCCCAGTCTGGCATCTTGCAGCAGTTTCCTGAGATTGACTTAGATACCAACATGGTCGGTGTGTTTGGGCGTCAGGTTAAACTAAATAGCCCACTGCGAGCCGGAGACAGAGTCGAAATTTATCGGCCTTTATTAGCGGATCCCAAAGATATTCGTCGCCGCCGTGCCGAGCAAGCCAAAGAAGAAGGGCGTGCTGACAAGGTGACGGGTGGACGACCTAACTCTGGGCGAGCTGATGTGAGGGATAGAGAAAATAAAGGCCAGCAAGCAGAAGATGAGACACAAGACTCATGAAAGTATTCAGCACATCGAGTGAACACTCGGTGTGCTGAAGCGACTAAATGTTTAGCCTAACTTATGCCAGATAGCGTTATGCCAAATAGAGTTATGCCAAATAGAGCCTATATGGGTGCCTGGGAGAGTCTGATAGGCAAATAGTGAGCGTGAAAGTTATAAACCCTGATCAAAATTGACCGGTGCCGCAAAGTCTCCGCTTACCGTCAGCAAGGCATCATTACTAAATTCCAGCACTAGCTGCTTTTGTTCGACGGCACCGCGCCCAGGTTTGAAGTAGAACATATAAACCCAGCGGTCATGATTGAAGCTGTCCAAGCTCATGGGGTTGCCCAGTAAGAAACGGACCTGTTCTTGCGTCATACCGCGGCGCAGTTGATCTACTTGCTTGGCTTCTATGTAGTTGCCTTGCGGGATATCTATTTTATATACCAGACCGCAGCCCATTAGGGGCAGGGTTAACATTATCGGTAAAATCAAGGTTTTGAGTTGCATATGGCACTATATCCTGTGTGACTTCTGGCCATGATAGCGGCTGTAGCTGACCTTGTAAAAGCCGAAGCGATACTTATGTTTTAGCGACTGAGTTAACTCGGCTTAGTTCTTTGTTTTAATGCAGGTGCCACTCAGGTGGTGAGTGCGCTAAGCTGCATTAATTTAATGAGTAAGTGACCATTATGACAAAACATGTTTTTCACTTAGGGATCACGGCTGACGACTTAAAGGGCGCGCGTTTGGCTATTTTGCCTGGCGATCCAGCGCGGGTTGCTCGCATTGCCAGCCAATTAGAGGGGGCGCGTCCCTTAGCCAGCCATCGAGAGTTTAGTTCTTGGCTGGGTGAATTAGCGGGCAAGTCGGTGGTGGTGTGCTCTACCGGTATTGGTGGCCCTTCTACGTCTATCGCGTTGGAAGAACTGGCGCAACTGGGTGTCACTACCTTCTTGCGCATCGGCACTACGGGTGCCATTCAGCCACACATTCAAGTAGGCGACATGATAATCACCAATGGTGCGGTACGCTTAGATGGCGCTAGCCGCCATTTTGCTCCTTTAGCTTTTCCTGCGGTAGCGGATTTTGACTGCAGCTGCGCTTTAGTAGATGCGGCGCGCGAATTAGGCTTGAGCCCACATGTGGGTATTACTGCGTCGTCTGATACTTTTTATCCGGGTCAGGAGCGTTACGATACCTATTCAGGTCGTGTGATCCGAGAGCTTCAAGGCAGCCTTAACGAATGGCAAGCCATGGGTGTGCTCAATTATGAGATGGAGTCGGCAACCTTATTTACCTTCTGTGCCAGTCAGGGCTTAAAGGCGGGGTGCGTTGCCGGAGTGATTGTCAATCGCACCGAACAAGAGACGCCAGATCCTGTGCAAGTACAAACCGCCGAGCAACAGGCCATTGATATTGTGCTGGGCGCCGCCCGCCGTTTGGCTTAACGCTTGGTGTTAATTTAACGTTTAAGGTCGGCCATTAAAAAAGCCCCGAGTCGTTACGATTCGGGGCTTTTAGTTAATGCTGGCCTCACGTTCTTAGCTGACCAATAACTCCTGAGCATTGGCTAAGGTGTTGGCTGTAATTTTGTCTCCGCCAAGCAAGCGCGCCAGCTCTTGTAAGCGACTGTTAGTGTCCAGCTCTTGCATGCGGGTTTGGGTTTCGTGCTTATCGCTGTCCTTGCTGACAAAGTAATGCTGATGACCATTGCCTGCCACTTGCGGCAGGTGGGTGATCACCAACACTTGGGTGGACTCACCGAGCTGGCGCAATAACTTGCCCACCACAGCGGCCGTTGGCCCGCTGACGCCCACATCCACTTCATCAAAAATAAGGGTTGGGGTTGCTACTTTTTGCGCGGTAATCACCTGAATGGCCAAACTGATGCGCGATAGCTCGCCGCCAGAAGCCACTTTCGCCAAGGGGCTCATAGGCTGACCTGGGTTTGTGCTCACCAAGAAGTCGACTTTATCTATGCCTAAGGGCGAGAAACCGGCATTGTCATCGGCGGTCACGGTAATTTCAAAGCGGCCGTGCTCCATGCTCAGCTGATGTAGGCTTTGGGTAATCTGGTTATTTAACGACTGAGCGTAGCGTTGGCGGCTGTGACTGAGTCGCTCGGCGGCTTGTAAAAACTGCACTTTAGCCTGAATAACCTCTTCATCAAGCTCTTGTAATCTGTGGTTGTTGGTATCCATCTCCGCCAGTTGGCTTTTAATTTGCAGGTGGAACTGCGATAACGCCACTGGCTGCACATGGTGTTTACGAGCCAGCTCCATCACTTTGGTCATGCGGGCTTCAACTTCATGCAAGCGTTCTGGATCCAGCTCTAAGCGATCTAAATAGCGGCTCAGCTCTATGTGGCCTTCTTCTAATTGAATAAGACTGCTTTCTATCATTTCTTGCACTGGGCTTAGCAGCGCATCCATTTGGCACAAGTCAGTGACAACTTTTAAACCTTGGCGCAATTGCTGTAGGGCATTGCTGTCATCACCGTCGCCCAAGATATTTAACGCCAGCTGACAATCGTTTAATAGCTCAGCCCCATTGGCTAGACGTGCATGCTCTGCTTCCAACTCAGGGAACTCATCCGTGTTTAAGGCTAACTCGTCAAGCTCCGCCACTTGGTATTCGAGCAATTGGCGCTGTGCTTGCCACTGGGCTTGCTCGAGTTTCAGTTGTTTACGCTCATTACTCAGCTGGCGCCATAATTGATAATGCTTACTGGATTTTTGTAGTAGCTGGTGATGGCCTGCATAGGCATCAAGCAAGGTGCGTTGATAGTCTGATTTTTGTAGGGCTTGATGGGCATGTTGACCATGGATATTGATAAGCAAGGCGCCCAATGCTTTCAATTGAGCTAAAGGCACCGGCATGCCATTAATGTAGCCTCGAGAACGGCCCTCTGGCGTTAAGGTGCGGCGCAGTATGCATTCATCTTGTTCATCCAGCTCTTGCTCATTCAGCCAAGCTTTCACGCGGGGGAGTTTATCGATACGAAAACGGGCGCTAATGTCGGCTTTATCGGCACCGGGTCTTACCGAGTCGGAGTCACCGCGCTCACCTAGCGCTAACGCTAATGCATCTATGGCGATCGACTTACCGGCACCGGTTTCACCTGTGATGCTGGTCATGCCGGCACGCAAGTCCAGCTCAAGAAAGGAAACGATGGCAAAATTACTGATGGTGAGCTGAAGTAACATGATAAATCCCCTGCACAAAGTATACTGTTTATATAAACAGTATACTGTTGTTTTGTACAGTAGCAAGGGTAAGATGCAGCTGCAAGCGCCGAGCGCCCCACACCAAGCTAAAAACAGTTAACTGAGATCATGACTGGCCTCAGAAAGACGGCTAACGCTTAACGCTGTGGCTATTTTTTGTTTAGCTCGGCGCCGAGCGCCTGGCGCTGCCTTAAAACAACTTGCTACCCCAACCCAGTTTGCTACGCAAGACTTCAAAGTAGTTATGCCCTCTAGGGTGTAAGAGTTTCAGCTTGTGCGGGCTTTTATTGATGTGAATTTCATCTCCGGGTTGCACGGCCAGCGAGACATGGCCATCGCAACTGATTAACATTTGGCTGGTCTTGCTGTTTTGTGAGATCACTAATTTCACTTGCGAGTCGGCGTCGATCACTATGGGTCGGCAACTTAAGGTATGTGGAAACATGGGAACCAGTGTGATGGCATTGAGGTTAGGCGTGACTATGGGGCCTCCCGCAGACAGCGAGTAGGCGGTTGAGCCTGTGGGGGTGGCCACTATCATGCCATCTGCGCGCTGACTGTACATAAAGACGCCATTGATATAGACCTCAAATTCTATCATGTGCGCAATTTTACCTGGATGTAATACCGCCTCATTCATTGCGGTATTGCTGGCCTTAAGTTGGCCGTGACGATGTACTTGCGTTTCCAGTAAAAAGCGCTGCTCGGCTTGATAGTCCCCGGCTAATAATCGCTCTAACGGTTGCTCAAAGCTGTCGGGTGATAAATCCGTTAAGAAGCCTAGATTGCCGCGGTTTACACCGACCACTGCCACATCAAAACGTGCTAACACGCGCGCTGCACCCAGCATGTTGCCGTCGCCGCCAACCACTATGGCCAAGTCAGCACGCTCGCCCAGCTCCACCATTTCTAACAGTTCAACATTCTCTAACCCTAACTGCTCACCCACGCGGCGCTCGATCACCACATTTAAACCTAAGCCAGCAATGTGTTGATAGAGTGCAACCAAGGTTTGGTTGGCACCTTCGTGATCGGGTTTGCCAATGAGCGCTATGGTATTAAATTCAGTTTCCATTGATATAACCCAGCATAAATGATGAATTGAGCAAGGTGGCCAGCAAAATAAAGGGCCGCATAAGCTTCATTCTAAATAACCCCATCGGTTAGTGCTACCTATGAAAGGTAATGATAAAAATATTCTCTTGAATTTTGCCATGGGCTCCCCCATATAACAGGCAAGCAAGAATGTTGACCAGAATATTGAGATGGAGACGAGATGAGCGATAACAAATATCAGCCTGAAGCAGAGCAGGGCGTAGAGCAAGAGCCATTAACCCCAGATACCGCAGCGCTTGAGCCAGAGGTTGTTGAGTCGGCCAGTGACGCTATTGTTGCAGAGCTTGAACTTCAGCTCTCTGCCGCTAATGAGCTCGCCCAAAGCGAGAAAGACAATGCTTTGCGCGCCTTGGCGGAAATGGAAAATTTACGTCGTCGCGCGGCACAAGATGTCGAAAAAGCGCAAAAGTTTGCCTTAGAAAAATTCGCCACTGACTTATTGCCTGTGATCGACAGTTTAGAGCGCGCTTTGGAGCACACAGATAAAGAGAATGATGGCTTTAAGGCTGTGTATGAGGGCGTTGAGCTAACGCTGAAGTCGTTGTTAGATACGGTCGAAAAATTTGGGGTGTTACAGATTGACCCTCAAGGTACACCGTTTGATCCCAACAAACATCAAGCCATGAGCATGGTAGAAAGTGCCGAGGTCGCGCCGAATTCTGTGGTAGCTGTGATGATGAAAGGCTATGAACTGAATGGCCGCGTATTGCGCCCCGCCATGGTGATGGTAGCTAAAGGGCCGGCGATCAATACGCAAGCCTAAGCCATAGCAAAGCCTAGATAATCGGCTTAATCGCACTATTTATTTAAAAAGTGTGAGCTGCGCCTTGAAACTTAAGTCAAGCAGCCACATATACAATGTAAATCGCAAACAACTTTGCTTACGTTAAATTCAAGATATTGAGAGAGGATTTTATGGGTAGAATCATCGGCATAGATTTGGGTACCACTAACTCATGTGTGGCTATTTTAGACGGAGATAATCCGCGCGTCATCGAAAACGCCGAGGGTACCCGTACTACTCCTTCCATCATCGCCTATGCCGATGATGGCGAAACCTTGGTTGGCCAGCCAGCTAAGCGTCAGGCAGTAACTAACCCTGAAAATACCCTGTTTGCGATCAAGCGTTTGATTGGTCGTCGTTTTGAAGATGAAGAAGTGCAGCGTGACATTAAGCTGATGCCCTTCAAAATTGTAAAAGCCGACAACGGTGATGCTTGGGTTGAAGCCAAAGGCAGAAAAATGGCGCCGCCACAGGTGTCTGCCGAAGTGTTGAAAAAGATGAAGAAAACCGCCGAAGATTATCTGGGCGAAGCGGTAACCGAAGCCGTCATTACGGTGCCGGCTTACTTTAACGACGCTCAGCGTCAAGCAACCAAAGATGCAGGCCGTATCGCGGGCCTAGATGTTAAGCGCATCATCAACGAGCCCACTGCGGCGGCATTTGCCTATGGCGTAAATAAGACCAAGGGCGATCGTAAGGTTGCCGTATACGACTTGGGCGGTGGTACTTTCGATATTTCCATCATTGAAATCGATGAGATGGACGGTGAGAAAACTTTCGAAGTATTAGCGACCAACGGTGATACCCACTTGGGTGGTGAAGACTTTGATAACCGCTTAATCAACTATTTAGTTGCAGAATTTAAGCGCGAGCAAGGTTTTGATTTGATGAATGACATGTTGGCACTGCAACGCTTGAAAGAAGCGGCAGAAAAAGCCAAGTGTGAGCTGTCTTCTGCGCAACAAACTGACGTTAACTTGCCTTATATTACCGCCGATGCTTCAGGTCCTAAGCACTTGAACATTAAGCTGACGCGCGCCAAGTTAGAGTCACTGGTAGAAGACATGGTCACCAAGTCTTTGGAGCCCGTTAAAACTGCATTGAAAGACGCCGGCTTGTCCGTGACTGACATCGATGACGTGATTTTGGTAGGCGGTCAAACCCGTATGCCATTAGTACAAAAAGCGGTAACCGATTTCTTCGGTCAAGAGCCACGTAAAGACGTGAACCCTGATGAAGCCGTAGCCGTGGGCGCAGCCATTCAAGGTGCCGTATTGTCTGGTGATAAAACTGACGTGTTATTGCTAGACGTAACCCCGCTGTCTTTGGGTATTGAAACCATGGGCGGCGTGATGACGGCCGTGATTGAGAAGAACACCACCATTCCGACTAAGAAGTCTCAGGTGTTCTCTACCGCCGACGACAACCAAGCCGCCGTGACTATTCATGTGCTGCAAGGTGAGCGTAAGCGCTCCAGCGATAACAAATCTCTAGGTCAGTTTAACCTGGAAGGTATTCGCCCAGCACCGCGTGGTTTGCCACAAGTGGAAGTGACCTTTGATATCGATGCGGATGGTATCTTGCACGTGTCTGCGAAAGACAAAGACACTAACAAAGAACAGAAAATTACCATCCAAGCCTCTTCTGGTTTAACTGAAGAAGAAATCGATGCCATGGTGCGCTCGGCTGAAGCTAACGCCGAAGAAGATAAGAAGTTTGCCGAGCTGGTAGCTACGCGTAACCAAGCTGATGGTCTGGTACACGCCACTCGTAAGCAATTGGAAGAAGCGGGTGATGCTTTGGCCGCCGATGACAAGAGCGCTATCGAGTCTGCACTGAGCGAGCTTGAAACAGCTCTGCGCGGTGAAGATAAAGCCGATATCGAAGCTAAGCAGCAAGTCTTGCTTGAAGCCTCACAAAAGCTGGCAGAAGTGGCACAGGCGAAAGCGCAAGCGGATGCCGGTCAAACGGGTGAGCCACAAGATGGTGCAAACAACGTAGATGACGATGTGGTCGACGCCGAGTTTGAAGAAGTTAAAGACGATAAAAAGTAAGTTAACCCCAGCGTATTAGCGCGCTTAGAGCGGGCGTTGGGATGCCAACGCCCGCCTTTGTTTTAACAGGACTCAGGTAAGTTTCAGCCTATGTCAAAACGAGATTATTATGAAGTGCTCGGCGTCAGCAAAGACGCAGACGAGCGCGAGATAAAAAAAGCCTATAAGCGGATGGCGATGAAATATCATCCCGACCGTAATAAAACTGATGCCGATGCCATTGATAAGTTCAAGGAAGCGTCAGAGGCCAATGAAGTACTGACGGATCCGCAAAAGCGCGCCGCTTACGATCAGTTTGGTCATGCCGGTGTTAATGGTCAGCAAGGCGGCCAAGGTTATGGCGGTGGCGGTGACTTTGGCGACATTTTTGGCGATGTGTTCGGTGATATCTTCGGTGGCGGTCAGCGCCGTCAGCAGCGTGCGTCCCGCGGCTCAGATTTGCGCTACAACATGGAGCTGACGCTTGAAGAAGCCGTGCGGGGCGTGACCAAAGAGATCAAGGTCCCCACGCTCGTCGGCTGTGATGTGTGCGATGGCAGTGGCGCTAAGGCCGGTACTCAAGCTAAGACTTGCTCTACCTGTCATGGTCATGGTCAGGTACAAATGCGCCAAGGCTTCTTTACCGTGCAGCAGCCTTGTCCGCATTGCCGAGGTAAGGGAAAAGTTATCACAGACCCTTGCCACAAGTGCCACGGTGAGGGGCGCTATCAAAAGACCAAGACCTTGTCGGTGAAAATACCGGCGGGCGTGGATACCGGCGATCGCATTCGTTTATCTGGTGAAGGTGAAGCGGGTGAGTCAGGTGCACCGGCAGGTGATTTGTATGTGCAAATGCATGTCCGCGATCATGAGATATTTGTGCGTGATGGCAATAACCTGTACTGCGAAGTGCCGATTAGTTTCACGGCTGCAGCTTTAGGTGGCGAAGTAGAAGTGCCTACCTTAGACGGACGAGTTAATCTGAAAATTCCGGCTGAAACGCAAACCGGTCGTAGCTTTCGGTTAAAAGGAAAAGGCGTGCGTTCCGCGAGAAATGGCCAAATGGGCGATCTGGTGTGTAAGGTGTATATCGAAACGCCGGTGAGCTTAACCGAAGAGCAAAAAAATCTATTACAACAATTAGAAGACTCTTACGTTGGGGTGGCTGCCAATAAGCACCAGCCTAAAACGGAAGGCTTTCTAAAAGGCGTGAAGCGTTTTTTTGACGATTTGACCCGCTAAGCAGCCTGTATTACTCTGGGTTGTGCTTTAACCCATAAGCTCACGAATAACTTATAATTTGAGTCCCCTGACGATTGTCGGCAGGGGATTTTGTTTTATTGTCTGAAAGGGACTGGTTTTTCATTATGATACAAACTCCAATGACAGTGCGTGGAGCACAAAAATTGCGTGAAGAGCTGGATTACCTCAAATCAGAGCTGCGCCCTAGGATCATTGCCGATATTGCTTCTGCCCGTGAACACGGCGATTTAAAAGAAAACGCCGAGTACCATGCTGCGCGTGAAGAACAAGGGTTTTGTGAAGGCCGCATTCAAGAGATTGAGGGTAAGCTGTCTAACGCACAAGTTATCGATATCACCAAATTACCTAATAGCGGCAAGGTTATCTTTGGTACCACAGTGGATTTATTTAAAGTCGATGAAGAGAGAGAAATTACTTATCAAATCGTCGGCGATGATGAGTCTGATATCAAAGCGAACCGAATTTCGGTTAACTCGCCCATTGCGCGTGCCTTAATCGGTAAAGAAGTAGACGACGTAGCCGTGGTGAAAACCCCGGGTGGTGAGGTAGAGTACGAAATCCTCAAGGTACAATATCTTTAATCTGAAGCTCGATTATCTTATCAACAGGCGCCTAGGGCGCCTGTTTTTTTTCAATTTGTGCTAAAAACCCCTTAAATACAAAATCAGATAAGGTTCGCTGATCAGCACTACTGAGTTGAAACTGCACGGCAGTGACCCAAAAAGCGGGTCCCTTATGCTCTCGTACTAAGGTGACCACCAGACGAAGCGTCTCTTGGCCTACCACCATTAACAATGTTCGCATCTGAGGGCGTTTCTTAATCGCACCTTGAGCGAACAAGGAGCGACGAGATAACAGCCGCATACCATTGGTGGATAAATCCCGTATTTCGGCCGCCAGAGGTTTGCCATCGGCGCGTTTCAATTGAATGTGTTGGGGGCTAGGGAGGCGCCAGGAGCGAGGGTGACCGCCATTACTAATGATGTTGGGTACACTAAGCTCAGCGTGTTCTTGGGGCGCCATGTGGGGGGAGAGGGTCACGGGAAAACTAAGCATGACCTCACCGAGCTCCAACTTTAGCTCTAAGCGAGAAGCTTGCTCTAATAAGGGCGCCACCTGTTTATCCAGCAATAACGACAAGGTTAGACAGCTCTGATCTGAGTCTGCTTGGTATAACTCGCTAAGCAGAGCAATTTCTTCCTCAGACAGGTAAGGATGGAATGGCACAGGTCACACCTTAATTAAGTCTCAACAGTTAGTGTGAGCTTATGACGTGAGCAGGGGAAATGTAAAGATAAGGGAAAAACGATAAAAAAGACTGGGGCAGCCTGAGTACAGCGGCCCCTTATATCAGTCAGGCCGTTTAGCCAATTGGCTTATTTAGCGCGAGGTAAACTGATTTTTTTCTCTTCACTGGCACGGTACAGCGTCAATACGTGACCGATGTTTTGTACTTTAATGGCCTTGGTTTCACGGACGATGGCATCTATGATCAGAGCCTTGGTGTCGCGGTCTTCAGAGGCTACCTTCACTTTGATCAGTTCATGAAAATTCAGTGCCAAATCGATTTCGGCGAGCACGCCTTCGGTAAGGCCATGTTGGCCGAGCAATACCACTGGCTTTAGGCTGTGAGCCAAGCCTTTTAAGTATTGTTTTTGCTTATTAGTCAGGGTCATTGCAAAATGCTTCAGTTAATAGGTTGAAAGGGGACTATTGTACCCCCATCTTAGCTTCAATGGTAATAGCAGAGCGATAATTTAATGGCGAATAAAAAACGCTCAGGCAGCTCAACGCGCTGGCTTCAAGAGCATTTCAACGATAAGTATGTACAAGAAGCGCATAAAAGAGGCTTACGCTCTCGGGCTGTGTTTAAACTTGAAGAACTTCAAGGGCGCGATCGCTTGTTCAGACCAGGCATGACAGTTGTGGACTTAGGCGCAGCACCTGGCGGTTGGAGTCAATTTTCGGTGGAGCAGGTGGGATCAAAAGGACAAGTCATTGCCTGCGACCTGTTGCCGATGGACGCGATTGCTGGCGTGAGCTTCTTGCAGGGCGATTTTAGAGACGAAGCGGTACTGAATGCCTTGCTCGAGCGAGTAGGGCAAGATAAGGTCGACGTCTTGCTTTCTGATATGGCACCTAATATGAGCGGCACACGAGAAGTCGATCAGCCAAAGTCTATGTATTTGGTCGAATTAGCTCTGGATATGTGTCGCCAAGTATTGGCGCCAAACGGTAGCTTTGTAGTGAAAGTGTTCCAAGGGGCCGGTTTTGATGAATTCTTATTGGAAGTTCGTCGGTCTTTTAGTTCAGTTAGAGTAAGAAAACCCGATTCATCGCGACCGCGATCGCGAGAAGTGTACATTGTGGCTACAGGTTTTAAACTGTAGTACTCTGTAAAAGTCATAAACTGTCAGCCGGTGAGGTTAGTAATTTGAGTGACATGGCGAAAAATTTGATCCTGTGGTTGGTCATAGCCGTGGTGTTAATGTCGGTATTCCAGAGCTTTAGCCCAAGCGAGCCGAGTGGACGCCAACTGGACTACACCACCTTTGTACAGGAAGTATCTCAAGGACAAATCCGCGAAGTCCGCATGGACGGTAGAACCGTACAGGGCGTTAAGCGCAGTGGTGATCGATTCACGACTATTCTGCCTGCGCAGGACCCTCAACTTCTGAACGATTTGTTAAATAATAATGTCCGTGTGGTTGGTGAAAAGCCGGAAGAGCCTAGCCTGCTGACGTCTATCTTTATTTCTTGGTTCCCCATGCTGCTGTTGATCGGCGTTTGGGTATTCTTTATGCGCCAAATGCAAGGCGGTGGCGGCGGTAAGGGTGCCATGAGCTTTGGTAAGAGCAAGGCGCGTTTGATGGGTGAAGACCAAATCAAGACCACCTTTGCCGATGTTGCCGGCTGTGATGAAGCCAAAGAAGACGTGGCCGAATTGGTTGATTACTTGCGTGATCCTAGCCACTTTCAAAAGCTTGGTGGTCGCATTCCAACCGGTATTTTGTTGGTGGGTCCGCCGGGTACCGGTAAAACGCTGTTGGCGAAAGCCATCGCCGGTGAAGCTAAAGTGCCTTTCTTTACCATTTCAGGTTCTGATTTTGTGGAAATGTTTGTCGGTGTGGGTGCATCACGGGTGCGCGACATGTTTGAACAAGCCAAAAAGTCTGCACCTTGCATCATCTTTATCGATGAAATCGACGCCGTTGGTCGCCAACGTGGCGCAGGCATGGGTGGTGGTCACGATGAGCGAGAGCAAACCCTAAACCAGATGCTGGTTGAGATGGACGGCTTTGAAGGTAACGAAGGTGTGATAGTGGTTGCGGCCACTAACCGTCCCGACGTACTTGATCCCGCCTTATTGCGCCCTGGCCGTTTTGACCGTCAGGTAGTTGTAGGTCTGCCGGATGTGCGTGGTCGTGAACAAATTCTTAAAGTCCATATGCGCCGCGTGCCGTTAGGTGATGATGTGCAGGCGAGTGTGATTGCTCGCGGTACGCCAGGCTTTAGTGGCGCAGACTTGGCGAACTTGGTCAACGAAGCCGCCTTGTTTGCGGCGCGCTCTTCTCGCCGTGTCGTGTCCATGGACGAGTTTGAAAAAGCCAAAGACAAAATCATGATGGGCGCCGAACGCCGTTCTATGGTGATGTCTGAGAAAGAAAAAGCCATGACCGCTTACCATGAAGCGGGCCACGCGATAGTAGGACGTTTAGTGCCAGAGCACGATCCTGTGTATAAAGTGTCTATTATTCCTCGTGGCCGCGCCTTGGGTGTCACTATGTATTTGCCTGAGCAAGACAGATACAGCTACAGCAAACAGCATCTAGAGTCGATGATCTCTAGCTTGTATGGCGGTCGCTTAGCAGAAGAGATCATTTACGGCTTTGAAAAAGTGACCACAGGTGCCTCAAACGACATAGAGCGTGCTACCGATTTAGCCCAAAAAATGGTTACTCAATGGGGCTTGTCGGAAAAAATGGGTCCTTTGCTGTACGCCGAAGAAGAAGGCGAGGTCTTTATGGGCCGCTCTTCTGCCAAGGTGAAGCATATGTCCGATGACACCGCGCGAGCGATAGATGCCGAAGTGAAAGAGCTGATTAATCGTAACTACGACAGATCCAAGAAAATCTTACTGGATAACATCGATATACTGCATGCCATGAAAGATTGCTTGATGATGTATGAGACGATTGATGCCAAACAGATTGACGACTTAATGGCCCGTCGCGCAGTACGTGCGCCAGCCGATTGGGTGGAAGATTCTAATGATAAGCCACAAGGACCCACTGCCGGCGCTGATGATAAAGAGTCAGCTCCAGCAGAGCAGCCTAAGACTGGCGCACCGGATCTAAATAAGCCCAGTGATATCACCAGTTAATTCATTTTTATGCTAAATTAAGCCCCGAACATGCCCTGTTCGGGGCTTTTTTATTTGCTTAACATCCTTAATCGAGAGCATTCTTATGCTGTTATCAAGCACCTCTAAAAGCTTGGATTTATCTCGTCCTCAAATTATGGGCATCCTCAACTTAACGCCTGACTCTTTTTCAGACGGTGGCCGCTTTAGCGCACCTATTGCCGCGCTCGCCCATGCCAAACAGATGTTGGCAGACGGTGCCACTATCATAGATATTGGCGGCGAATCCACACGCCCTGGGGCAGATGCGGTGGCGGAGCAGCAAGAGTTAGACCGGGTTATTCCTGTAATAGAGTTATTACGCGAGGAGCTTGAGTGTTGGGTTTCAATTGATACCAGTAAAGCCGTGGTGATGAAAGAGGCGGTGAGCGCGGGCGCGGATCTTATCAATGATATTCGTGCACTGCGTGAGCCTAATGCCTTGCAAGTAGCGGCTGACAGCGGTGCCGCTATTTGCCTGATGCATATGCAAGGGCTGCCGCGAACCATGCAGCAAGCGCCAGATTATGCAGACGTGACTGCAGAGGTAATGACGTTTTTAGCCGACAGAGTACAAGCCTGTCGAGCGGCGGGTATCAGCCCAGAGCGGTTATGCTTAGACCCAGGCTATGGTTTTGGTAAAGGCTTAGCGCACAATTATGAATTACTGGCCAAACTTGGAAACTTGCATCAGCTAGGCTTGCCCTTGCTGGTTGGCATGTCACGTAAGTCCATGCTCGGCCAATTGCTCGGGCGTGATGTTGATCAGCGCCTAGCCGCTAGCTTGGCTGCTCACTTATTTGCGGTGCATCAAGGTGCTCATATTTTACGGGTGCATGATGTCAAAGAAATGGCAGACGCGCTGCGCGTTTGGCAACATGCAGCACAGTATCTGAGTTAAAAGTCGGGTATAAAAAATTCGGAATAAAAATCAGCACCAAGAATTAGGGATAAAAAATGAGTAGAAAGTATTTTGGTACCGACGGCATCCGTGGCCACGTAGGCGAGTATCCGATCACACCTGAGTTTGTGATGAAGCTTGGCTGGGCTGCCGGTAAAGTATTATCACAAACCGGCACTAAGAAAGTGTTAATTGGTAAAGACACTCGTATTTCTGGTTACATGCTGGAGTCTGCCCTCGAAGCGGGATTATCCGCAGCCGGTCTGCAGGCGGCCTTATTAGGCCCTATGCCAACGCCAGCTATCGCCTATTTGACCCGTACTTTTAGGGCGGAAGCCGGCATAGTGATCAGCGCCTCTCATAATCCGTATTATGATAACGGCATTAAGTTTTTCTCTCATGATGGTACAAAACTCCCCGATGACGTTGAGCTGGCTATTGAAGCCATGCTGGATCAGCCTATGGACTGTGTGGCATCTGAACAGCTAGGCAAGGCTCGTCGTATTATTGATGCAGCAGGGCGCTACATAGAGTTTTGCAAGAGTACTTTTCCCTCAGAAATGCACTTAGATGGCCTCACCATAGTGCTCGATTGCGCCCATGGCGCTACTTATCATATAGCGCCATCTGTGTTTGAAGAGCTAGGTGCGAAAGTGATCCGCATGGGCTGTGAGCCCAATGGCATTAATATTAATGATAAGGTCGGTTCCACCGCACCTGAGTCCTTAATGGCGGCAGTACTAGAGCATGGCGCGGATCTCGGTATCGCCTTCGATGGCGATGGTGATCGCTTAGCCATGGTCGATCATACGGGTACCTTGCTCGATGGCGACCAAGTGCTTTATATCATTGTGAACAATGCCGTTAGTCGAGGCACGCTAGTCGGCGGTGTAGTGGGCACCTTAATGACCAATATGGCTTTTGAGTTGGCGTTGGCGAAGCAAGATATTCCCTTTGTACGGGCTAACGTAGGGGATCGCTACGTCTTAGAGCAGCTTAAACAGCGCGGCTGGAAGCTGGGCGGGGAAAACTCAGGGCATATTATCAGCCTTGATCACAACAGTACCGGTGACGGTATAGTGGCCGCCTTGCAAGTATTACGTGCCATGGTGTGCAACAAGCAAAACTTACAGAGCTTAGGTCAAAGCTTAGTGCTATATCCGCAAGTGCTGAATAACGTACGCTTTAGTGCGGGCACAGATCCTCTTAACGACGCCGAAGTGAAAGTGCGGGTGGCTCAGGCGGAAGCCGAGTTAGCCGGCGCTGGTCGCGTACTGCTCAGAAAGTCAGGTACTGAACCTTTAATTCGGGTGATGGTCGAGGGTGCTGAGTTAGAACAAGTGAGTCGGTTGGCACAGTTTATTGGTGATGCGGTCAAATAACGGCAGGTAAATCTCAGAGGGAGCGAAAGCCAAGCAATCATATATATTCTTGACCCACATTTTCCCTTAATACGGCCGTTTTATTGACCTTTGAATGGTCTTGTTGCTGAATTTTCATGCAGTCACACGTTATTTGTAAAATTGGGCTTGTAACCCGTTAAACCTATGGCTAGTATTAGCCCCGCTCCGGACAGTAGTCTGATGCGGGGCTCAGACGTCAAGCAAAGGTGTAGCTGATGTACGAAATTCTTTTAGTGGTGTATCTGCTTATCTCACTAACCTTAATCGGTTTAGTGCTGATCCAGCAAGGTAAGGGTGCCGACATGGGCGCTTCCTTCGGTGCAGGTGCCTCCAATACTGTTTTTGGCTCCAGTGGTTCAGGAAACTTTTTAACTAAAGCGACCACACTGCTGGCAGCAGGCTTCTTTATTGTCAGTCTGGCGCTGGGTAACTTATCCAGTAACAGTACGCAAAAAGTAAGCGAATGGGATGATCTTTCTGTACCTGCGGTACAACAAGAAAGTATTCCTGCAGGCGATGTACCTGCTGTTAACAGCAGCGACGTGCCTGAATAATAGTTTTGCCGTGGTGGTGGAATTGGTAGACACGCTATCTTGAGGGGGTAGTGCCTGTATGGGCGTGCGGGTTCAATTCCCGCTCACGGCACCAATTATTGTTAGCTTGAGTTTCTTACTCAGAATAACTATAATTTCACGTAGTTTTTAACTATGTAATTTTTCGGACGCGGGATGGAGCAGTCTGGTAGCTCGTCGGGCTCATAACCCGAAGGTCGTCGGTTCAAATCCGGCTCCCGCAACCAATTCCTCACACTTATTGCAGCTGTTTTAAACAAATGTGATAGGTGGTTGTCGTAAGACAACAGTCAGGGTCCAGGTGAATAGCCCCGATTTGAAGATCGGGGCTTTTTGTTATCTGCACGTTAGCACCTATTTAGGGTGCACATTCACTGGGCTGCGAGCCCTTTTTTTGTTTTCGGAGGGGTAGCTTTGGCTACATTGGAACAACGATTAACCGAAATGCTGACCGAGCCCGTTGAGGCTTTGGGTTTTGAATTGCTAGGGCTCGAATTTGTTCGTGCCGGACGTCATTCGACCTTACGTTTGTATATCGACCATGAAGACGGTATTCAAGTCACCGACTGCGCCGAGGTCAGCCGGCAGGTGAGCGCCGTAATGGACGTAGAAGATCCCATAACTACCGAATATGATCTGGAAGTGTCTTCTCCGGGTATGGCTCGCCCTCTATTCAAACCTGCTCATTATCAAGCCATTATTGGCGAACAGGTTGAATTGTCCCTGCGTATGGCGGTGAATAATCGTCGTAAGTTGAACGGACTTGTGGTGGCGGTGGATGACACACTGATCAGACTGGAGGTAGACGGAACTGAGTTCCCGATTGCTTTCGCTAATATCCAAAAAGCACATCTGGTTCCGAACTTTGACTAACGAGGCAGTCGGACATGAATAAAGAAATATTGCTGGTGGTAGATGCGGTTTCTAACGAAAAAGCATTGCCTCGCGAAAAGATTTTTGAAGCCTTAGAAACGGCCTTGGCCACGGCGACAAAAAAGAAATATGACGGTGACATCCTAGTCCGCGTCGAGATTGATCGTAAAAGTGGTGACTTCGAAACTTTCCGTCGTTGGCAGGTAGTGGAAAGTCAGGACACCCTGACCAACCCTTATGCTGAAATCACCTTGGAAGCGGCGCAAATTGATGAGCCAGAAATCCAAATTGGTGACTTCGTCGAAGACGACATCGATTCTGTGACCTTTGACCGCATCACCACCCAAACTGCTAAGCAGGTTATCGTACAAAAAGTACGCGAAGCCGAGCGTATGCAAGTGGTTGAGCAGTTTAAAGATCAAGAAGGTGAGATCATCAGCGGCGTAGTGAAAAAAGCGACCCGTGAAAACGTGATCTTGGATCTAGGCAACAACGCCGAAGCGGTGATTTTCCGCGAAGACATGCTACCGCGCGAAACATTTCGCAGCGGCGACCGGGTACGTGGCTTATTATATGCCGTGCGTCCAGAAGCACGTGGTGCCCAGTTATTTATTAGCCGCAGCAACCCTGACTTCTTAAAAGAGTTATTTCGCATTGAGGTGCCAGAGATTGGTGAAGAGGTTATCGATATTATGGGCGCCGCGCGCGACCCAGGTAGCCGCGCCAAGATAGCCGTCAAGACCAACGACCGCCGTATCGATCCCATCGGTGCTTGTGTGGGCATGCGTGGCGCTCGTGTACAAGCGGTTTCCAGCGAGCTTAACGGTGAGCGGGTTGATATCGTGCTGTGGGATGATAATCCGGCGCAGTTCGTTATCAACGCCATGGCCCCTGCCGACGTGTCATCCATTATCGTGGACGAAGACGCGCACTCCATGGATATCGCCGTGGAGTCTGGCAACTTGGCGCAAGCCATAGGTCGTAACGGTCAAAACGTGCGCTTGGCCGCTCAGCTTACCGGCTGGGAGCTAAACGTGATGACGGTTGAAGATTTGCAAAGCAAGCATCAGGTTGAAAGCGACAAGATTATTAACCTCTTCATTCAGCACTTGGATGTAGATGATGATTTTGCCAGCCTCTTGATGGAAGAAGGCTTTTCCTCATTGGAAGAAATTGCCTATGTGCCAGTCAGCGAGCTGTTAAGCGTTGAAGGCCTAGATGAAGATATGGTGGAGGAGCTGCGTAATCGTGCCAAAGCCGCCCTGACGACTCGGGCGCTTGCGCAAGAAGAATCATTCGAAGGGGTGGAGCCGGCAGAAGATCTGCTCGCATTGCCCTCCATGACCCGGGAGCTGGCCTATGCGCTTGCCGCCCGTGGTGTTTCGAGTCTGGAACAACTAGCAGAGCAGGGCATAGACGATCTTGAAGGAATTGAAGATCTGAGTGAAACCCTAGCTGGGGAGCTGATTATGGCGGCCCGTAACATCTGTTGGTTTGGGGATCAGACCGAAGAATAAGATTAGCGGAGGTTAATTAATGGCAGAAGTTACATTATCGCAGCTCGCCAGCGACATAGACACATCAGTAGACCGTCTTGTGCAGCAGTTTAGCGAAGCCGGTATGGAAAAAAAGATCGGTGATTCCGTTTCGGAAACCGAAAAAGCCGATTTACTGACGTTTTTAAAGAAACAGCATGGCGGCGCGGCCGATGAGCCGAAGCGCATGACGTTACAGCGTAAAACCATGAGCACTTTAAACGTGCCCGTGGTCGGTGGTAAGAGTAAAGAAGTGCAGGTTGAAGTACGCAAGAAGCGTACTTACGTAAGACGCGACACGGCTGAAGAGCTACAGCGTCAGCAAGAAACCGAAGAGCAGGCGCGTCTGGAAACAGAAGCGCAGGCTCAACAGCAAGCAGAAGAGCAAGCTAAACGTGATGCAGAAGCTACGGCCAAACGCGAAGCGCAAGAGAAAGCCAAGCGTGACGCGGAAGATAAAGCCCGCCAGGCTCAGCCGCAAGCTCAGAACACCAAAGAGCAGGGGAAAGTAAAACCCCAAAGCAAAGAGCCGAAAAAGGTGGACGATATGGCCAAGAGCGAAGCAGAAAAGTTGAAGCAGCAGCGTGAGCAAGAAATCTTACGCAAGGCCGAGCTGGATGCACAACAAAAAGCAGAAGAAGTACGTAAGCTGGCTGAAGTAAACGAAAAGCGTTGGGCTGAAGAAGCTGCCGCTGCCAAGAAGCCAGAAGACGCAGACTACCATGTGATGACCAACGCATCTGCCAAGGCCGCAGAAGACGAAGCGGATAAGTCTGAAGAAAATAAAGCCCGTCGTAGCACGGGTGGCAAGAAGCGCAGTGGCGGTAAATCGAAAGAAGACCGTCTTGAGCGTGAAAACCGTAACGAGCGTCTGCGTAAAGGCAAGCGCGCCAAGGTGATGATGCCTAACTCCATGAAGCACGACTTCCAAAAACCGGCGCAAGCCGTGAATCGTGACGTGGAAATTGGCGAAACCATTACCGTGGCTGAGCTGGCAAACAAGATGGCCGTTAAAGGCGTCGCCGTCATCAAGGTGATGATGAAGATGGGCGCCATGGCCACCATTAACCAAGTGATCGACCAAGAAACTGCGCAATTAGTGGCAGAAGAAATGGGCCACAAGGTGACCTTACGCCGCGAAAATGAATTAGAAGAACGCGTATTGCAAGATCGTGATACCGATGCAGCACGTGAAACTCGCGCACCCGTAGTGACTATCATGGGTCACGTTGACCACGGTAAGACCTCAACGCTTGACTACATCCGTCGCGCCAAAGTGGCCTCGGGTGAAGCGGGTGGTATTACCCAGCACATTGGTGCTTACCACGTAGAAACTGAGAATGGTTCTATCACCTTCTTGGATACCCCAGGCCACGCGGCGTTTACGTCAATGCGTGCTCGTGGTGCCAGCGCCACCGATATCGTCGTGTTAGTCGTCGCCGCAGACGATGGTGTTATGCCACAGACAGTTGAAGCTATTCAGCACGCGAAAGCGGCCGGTGTACCTTTGATTGTGGCTGTTAACAAGATGGATAAGCCGGACGCGGATCTCGATCGTGTGCGCAGCGAATTGTCTCAGCATGGCGTGATGTCAGAAGACTGGGGTGGCGAAAACATCTTTACCTATATCTCAGCTAAAACCGGTGAAGGTATTGATGACTTGTTAGAAGCCATCTTGCTGCAGTCTGAAGTATTGGAATTGAATGCCGTTATCGATGGCATGGCATCCGGTGTGGTCATCGAATCACGTCTTGATAAAGGTCGTGGTCCTGTTGCGACCGTACTAGTACAAGAAGGTACGCTGAACCAAGGCGATATCGTATTGTGCGGACTCGAGTATGGCCGTGTTCGTGCCATGCGCGATGAATTAGGTCGTGACATTAAGTCAGCTGGTCCGTCTATGCCGGTGGAAATCTTAGGTCTGTCTGGTGTGCCAGCAGCCGGTGATGAAGCTACAGTAGTGCGTGACGAGAAGAAAGCCCGTGAAGTGGCACTCTATCGTCAAGGCAAGTTCCGTGATGTGAAGCTGGCTCGCCAGCATACCGCTAAGCTCGAAAACATGTTTGCTAACATGGAAGATGGCGAAGTGGCAGAAGTGAACTTGGTACTGAAAGCAGACGTACAAGGTTCTATCCAAGCCATTGCCGACTCACTTCAGCAGCTGTCTACGGACGAAGTGAAAGTGAAGATTATCGGTTCTGGTGTAGGTGGTATTACTGAAACTGACGCCAGCTTAGCCGCCGCTTCTAACGCCATTATCTTAGGTTTTAACGTACGTGCCGATGCCTCTGCGCGTAAGATGATTGAAGCCGAAAACATCGACTTGCGTTACTACAGCGTGATTTATGAGCTGATCGACGAAGTTAAGCAGGCCATGACTGGCATGTTGGCTCCTGAGTTTAAGCAAGAAATCATCGGTCTGGCTGAAGTACGTGATGTGTTCCGTTCGCCTAAGTTTGGTGCGGTAGCCGGTTGTATGGTGACCGAAGGTAACGTTAAGCGTAATAATCCAATCCGAGTATTGCGTGATAACGTAGTGATTTACGAAGGCGAGCTGGAATCTCTGCGCCGCTTTAAAGACGATGTGCAAGAAGTGCGTAATGGCATGGAATGTGGTATCGCGGTGAAGAACTACAATGACGTTCGTCCTGGCGACCAGATTGAAGTTTTCCAAATCGTAGAAGTACAGCGTACCCTGTAAAGGCACGCCGGCCTGCAGTATTAAAGGTCGCAAGAGTGAGCCCTTTGCCTCGGGCTGAGGGCTACTCTACAGTTAACTTAATCAATATAAAGGGGCCTAAAGGCTCCTTTTTTAATGGGATGAGCACATCATGGCCAGAGAATTTAGCCGTTCACGTCGAGTGGGCCAAGAATTACAGCGCGAAATCGCACTGATCTTACAACGCGAAATTAAAGACGACCGCTTAAGACTGATCACCGTCTCCGGTGTTGAGCTGTCGAAAGACTTAAGCTCAGCCAAGGTGTTTGTGACGTTTTTGGATAATGATCCTGAGAACATAGTTCAAGGCATGAGAGTATTAAAAGACGCTAGCGGATTTATTCGCAGTCAAGTGGGCAAGGCCATGCGCCTGCGTATCACCCCTGATTTGCGTTTTACTTATGATCAAAGCTTGGTTGAAGGCATGCGTATTTCTACCTTAGTCTCGAGCACCATTGCCGAAGATGAGCGTCGTAGCCAAGAATTCGGTAGCGACCAGCCTGCGGCCGATGCTGATCAAAACGACGATCAAGACCAAGATCAAGCAGCAGAAAAGAAGGATTAATCATGGGGCGTCAGCGTCAATTTCGTGGCCGTGCAGTAGACGGCATACTGCTGCTAGACAAGCCAGCAGGCATTACTTCTAACGATGCATTGCAACAAGTGAAGCGTATTTATGCCGCGGCGAAAGCCGGACACACAGGGGCGCTGGATCCCTTGGCCACAGGTATGCTGCCCATTTGCTTGGGCGAAGCCACTAAGTTTTCTCAGTTTCTGCTGGAAGCCGATAAGCGCTATCGTGTGGTGGCAAAACTTGGTCTGCGTACCGATACCAGCGATGCGGATGGCGAAGTGGTAGAGACGCGCTCGGTTAATGTGACAGACGACGCCTTGGCGGTCGCCTTGGACAGTTTTCGCGGCACCACGCAGCAAATTCCATCCATGTATTCGGCGCTAAAGTATCAGGGTAAACCCTTATATCATTACGCACGGGAAGGCATAGAGGTGCCAAGAGAGTCACGCCCCATTACCGTATTCGAGTTGATACTGGTACGTTTTGAAGGTGATGAGCTGGAGTTAGAAATTCACTGCAGCAAGGGCACCTATATTCGCACCATAGTCGATGACTTAGGTGAAATGCTCGGTTGTGGAGCGCACGTAGCGGTATTGCGTCGCTTGGCGGTGGCTGGCTATCCGAGCGAGCGCATGGTTACCCTAGAACAATTGGCCACTATACTCGAAGACTGCCGCGCGCAAGAGACATTACCGCGCTTGGAGTTGGATCCGCTGTTGCTACCCATGGACACGGCCGTGGCCGGTCTTCCGGAAGTCAACATGTCTGAGCTGGTGGCCGGTTACATTAACCAAGGCCAAGCGGTGCAGGTGTCCGGTGCACCAAGCAGTGGTCAAGTGCGCATGACAGTGGGCGAGCAACGCCTTTTTATCGGTGTTGGCGAGATTGACGACGACGGTAAAGTGGCACCTAAGCGGTTAGTACGTTAATTGGGTGATCGTGAGGCGTAAGAGGTGAAGAGTGAGGTGTTAGGGCCAACTCCTCACGCCTTACTCATATCGCCTCACTCGCTAAACTATAACCACTCATTTATTAGCAAGCTAATTTTGGACTTGCGCAGCCGTACTTTACTGGTAGAATGCGCAGCTTACTTTCCAGCTGAATTAGTGATCGGCTGGAGAACACATTCATTTTTTTGGAGTACACAAGATGTCACTAAATGCAGAAATTAAAGCGCAAATCGTTGCTGACAACGCCCGTGGCGAAGGCGATACCGGTTCACCTGAAGTGCAAGTTGCTTTGTTGAGCGCGCAAATCAACCACCTGCAAGGTCACTTCAAACAGCACATCCACGATCATCACAGCCGTCGTGGTCTGTTGCGCATGGTATCTCAGCGTCGTAGCTTGCTAGACTACCTGAAGCGTAAAGACGTAGCGCGTTACACTGCACTGATCGCTAAATTGGGTCTGCGTCGTTAATCGACACACTCAGTTTAATAAAAAGGGGCTTAGGCCCCTTTTTTGTTGCCTGATTTTCACCGTCAAGGGTAAAGCGTGAGGCGTGAGGGGTAAGTGAGTAAAAAAGCATCGAACCTAAGAGCAGGCTAGCTCCCGACGCCTTGCTCACAACCCGCATTCGCTGTGCTTTAGCCCATAATCACGTATACTGTGGCGGTATATTAAAAGACTAAAAACATATATTAAGGAATCTAAAACGTGAATCCTATCGTAAAAACCTTCCAGTATGGCCAACATACCGTCACCCTAGAAACGGGCGTCATGGCTCGTCAGGCAAGTGGTGCCGTTATGGCCAGCATCGATGATACCGCCGTGCTCGTCACAGTGGTGGGCAAACGTGATGCGGATGAAAGCAAAGACTTTTTCCCGCTGACCGTTAACTATCAAGAGCGCACCTATGCAGCAGGCCGTATTCCTGGCAGCTTTTTTAAACGAGAAGGCCGCCCATCAGAAGGCGAAACGCTGACCTCACGTTTGATTGACCGCCCAATCCGTCCGTTATTCCCCGCCGGCTTTAAAAATGAAGTGCAGGTGATTGCCACAGTGGTGTCTGTAAATCCTGAAATTTCACCGGACATTATTGCGCTGCTGGGTACGTCTGCGGCCTTAGCCATCTCTGGACTGCCGTTTGCTGGTCCTATTGGTGCGGCTCGTGTGGGTTACATCAATGGCGAGTACGTATTAAACCCAACCGTGACTGAGCTGGCTAACAGTGAGCTGGATTTAGTAGTGGCCGGTACCGCCAATGCGGTATTAATGGTTGAGTCTGAAGCCAACATCTTGCCAGAAGACGTCATGTTGGGTGCCGTGGTTTATGGCCATGAGCAACTGAACGCTGCCGTCACTGCGATTAAAGAATTTGCCGCCGAAGTGGGCACTCAGCCTTGGAATTGGCAGCCAAAAGCCGAAAACGTAAGCCTAAAAGCGCAAGTGGCCGAACTGGCAACGGAACAAGTTGGCGAAGCCTATCGTATTACCGATAAAACCGCTCGCCGCGCTGCCCTGAGCATCATCAAAGCTAAAGTATTAGCCGCAGTATTAGCCAGCAACCCTGAGCAAAACAGCAAAGAAGTCGCTGAGCAATTTTCTGCCCTTGAGAAGCACATAGTACGTGGTCGTATCGTGCGCGGTGAGCCCCGTATCGATGGTCGCGAACCGGACATGATACGTGCGCTGGATGTAGCCACTGGCTTATTGCCGCGCACTCATGGCTCTGCCTTGTTCACCCGTGGTGAAACTCAAGCCTTAGTGGTTGCGACGCTTGGCACCCAACGTGATGCACAGTTAATTGATGAGCTGACGGGTACTCGTACCGACAACTTTATGCTGCATTATAACTTCCCTCCCTTTTGCGTCGGCGAAACCGGCATGGTGGGTAGCCCTAAGCGTCGTGAAATCGGCCACGGTCGTTTGGCCAAGCGTGGCGTAGCCGCAGTTATGCCAAGCGTGGATGTGTTCCCATACACGGTACGCGTCGTGTCAGAAATTACCGAATCGAATGGCTCTTCTTCCATGGCCTCGGTGTGCGGTACTTCATTGGCACTGATGGACGCCGGCGTGCCCATCAAAGCGTCTGTAGCCGGTATTGCCATGGGCTTAGTTAAAGAAGATGAAAACTACGTAGTGCTGTCAGATATCTTGGGTGATGAAGATCACTTGGGCGACATGGACTTTAAAGTGGCCGGTACTACCCAAGGTATTACCGCACTGCAAATGGACATCAAAATCGAAGGCATTACTAAAGAGATCATGGCCGCGGCACTTAAGCAGGCTCGCAACGCCCGTTTGCACATCCTGAAAGTGATGGACCAAGCCATGCAAGCGCCGCGCGAAGAGATTTCTGACTTTGCCCCGCGTATTCACATCATCAAGATCAATCCAGAGAAGATCCGCGATGTGATCGGTAAAGGCGGCGCCACTATCCGTGCGCTGACCGAAGAAACCGGTACTACTATTGAGCTTGACGATAACGGCACAGTGAAAATTGCCGCCGTGGATGGCGAGGCAGCCAAACTGGCCATTAGCCGCATTCAGCAGCTGACCGCCGAAGTGGAGCCGGGCACTATTTATCAGGGGCAGGTAGTACGTTTAGCTGACTTTGGTGCCTTCGTGAATATTTTGCCAGGCAAAGACGGCTTAGTGCATATCTCACAGATCACCGAAGAGCGCGTGAAAAACGTCTCGGACCATTTGACCGTAGGTGAAACGGTTGCCGTTAAGGTATTGGAAGTAGACCGCCAAGGCCGTATTCGCTTATCCATTAAAGAAGCGAAAGAGCCAAGCGAAGCAGCTGTTGCCGAAGCTGTTATGGTCGAAGCAAACGTTACCGAAGTCACTGCCGCAGATGCCACCGCAGTGGTAGACACCGCAGCGCCTGCTGAAGCCGCAGCCGAGCGCCTTGCTGAAACAGCAACGCCCGTGCAAACTCAAACTGCAGCACCAGCACCAGCACCAGCACCAGCAGATGAAGCAGCACCTGCTAATCATGATGAGAAACGAGCTGAGTAATTAGCCAGCCTCATCAAAATAGCCAACAAAAAGCCGAGACAGTGTCTCGGCTTTTTTATTTAGAGAATATAGTGAGGCGTAAATGGTGAGGCGTGAGGTGGAAAATCAGGCTTCTCTGCTTAGCTTGGCGTTATTCTTCATACTTCACAGCCCTTATAGATGACGCAATAAAATCGCAAAATCGGCATCTATATCTTGAGCCAGTGGAATAAACACCACATGGCCGCTGCCGGGCGCTACGTCTACCAACTCATTCTTGCGGTTTTTAATCTGCTCTAGAGTGAAGCTAATATTGCCGGCCGGCGTCATTAGCTCTAACTGGTCGCCGACGCTGAATTTATTCTTCACTTCCACTTCTACCCAGTCGCCGTCGCGCCGCGTTACGTCACCCACAAATTGCTGTTGAGTCGACACCGAGTGGCCGGTCTCATAGTTCTGATAATCGCTGTGGGCGTGACGCTTAAGAAAGCCTTCGGTGTAACCGCGATGAGCGAGGTTTTCCAAGGTGCTCATCAAGCTCACATCAAAGGGCTTGCCAGCTACTGCATCGTCGATGGCCTTGCGATACACCTGAGCGGTACGTGCTACGTAATAAAAGGACTTAGTACGGCCCTCAATTTTTAAGGAGTGCACGCCCATCTGGGTTAAGCGCTCCACATACTGCACGGCGCGCAAGTCTTTGGAGTTCATGATGTAGGTGCCATGCTCGTCTTCATAAGCGGCCATGTATTCGCCGGGTCTGTTACTTTCCTCTAATAGCACCGGATGCTCGTAAGGCGCACCCGCACCTAGCGTGGGAGCTGGGCGTTGAGACAAGGCTTCTTCGGCAGGATTGATTTTTTGCACCACAATCGGTTCTTGGCGGTGCACAATTTGGCCGGCGTCGTCTTCTTTGGCGTCATGGACCTTGTATTCCCAACGACAGGCATTGGTACAAGTGCCCTGATTGGGGTCGCGCTTATTGATGTAGCCGGACAATAAACAGCGGCCCGAATACGCCATGCACAGCGCGCCGTGTACAAACACTTCCAGCTCTACTTTCGGGCACTGGGCGTGAATTTCTTCAATTTCTTCCAGCGATAATTCCCGCGATAAAATAACGCGCTCTATGCCGTAGTCTTGCCAAAATTTTACCGACGCCCAGTTCACGGCATTGGCTTGCACCGACAGGTGAATGGTCACCTCGGGGAAGTGCTGGCGTACCAACATGATCAAACCCGGATCCGACATAATTAAGGCATCGGGTCCCATGTCGATTACCGGCTGCATATCGCGAATAAAGGTTTTTAGCTTGGCGTTATGGGGCTGAATGTTCACGACGACATAGAACTTTTTGCCTAAAGCATGGGCTTCATCTATGCCAATTTTTAGATTTTCGTGATTAAACTCGTTATTGCGCACTCGCAATGAATAACGAGGCTGGCCTGCATACACGGCATCGGCACCGTAGGCGAAGGCATAACGCATATTTTTTAAGGTGCCAGCAGGAGAAAGCAACTCGGGAACGAAAGGAACAGTAACGGAAGTAGGTAGGGCGTTAGACATTAAATTTATCTCTGATATCAAGTCAGCAGGCGGTCTTGGAAGACGGCCGAATCCGGCATTTTACTATGCCAAGTGCTCAATATCGAGGTTATGCCGCCCGCATCTTAAGGTGATTTGATCTTGGTCAAGGATGTGGGCGGCTGATAACGGGTTAACGAGCCAGCTCTAGGTGCTCTACTTCAAGCTCATTGCCGTTATCTTCTTCTTCCAATTGTCCCCAAATGGTTAATTTGGTCCGCGAAGAGGCGCGCATGTTACGCCATTTATCTTCATCAATTTCCACCACTATGGTGCCGGTGCCATCTTCAAACAGGTATTTTTCTTTACCGATTTGCTCGACCACGTAGCCGGTGAGGCGAATATCATGGTCATCGTCCATTTGCAGCGCTTGTGCCACCGACACCCAAGGTTGGTCATAGGAAAAATTAGAGCCGGCCACCGCAGCGCCAGCTGTCAGGGTTAAGCCCAAAGTCGCGCTAAGCAGAGTTTTCTTCATAATGAGCCCTTGATTATGGTTTATAGAATCACTTTTGGCGCAGCATAGCCCCAAGTCTGGGCAGTGACTAGCGGTTAAGGCGTCAATCGGACAAGTTTGGACCTAAGGAATAGCGCCGAGCTCTGAGCCTGTCTCTTAGTCACAAGTATGTAAGGCATGAAGAGACGGTAGGCTTGCCTCCGTCAACGTGCTAAAGGTTAATGACACTCATCATTTCAGCCTACTGCGAACATTCACTGGATGTTCGGCTAGGCTGAAATGATTCGTCACGGCGAGGCAAGCTCGCCCCATACGCGCTCGGAAAATGCCGTTGAGCGCCATGGACGGCGCGAGTGTCAACATTGCAGGAGCCTTTGTTGACCATGGCATTTGACGGTTGACTCCGACAATGCCCACGGCCTCTTCCGATGATAGGTCGCCTATTAATAATGCCGACCACCCACTCTGGTGCCGACGGGAAGGCAGAGGGCGCCAGCTCAGCCGACCATCTGCGCCAAGGATGGCGCAGTTGAGCCCCCAGGGATGGGTTTACGGCGTGTCGGAGGAGCGGTGCGCTCCGCCTGATATCACCATTAAAAACAACAAAAAGATGTGACTAAGAGACAGGCTCTGAGCGTCTAGCTCTAAGTAGAATTCGAGGTAAGCATAAGCTTACGGGGTTGATAATGGATAAACAGCAGGCCCAAAAAAGCCCCCGTTATTTGTTAAACGGAGGCCAGATACTTTAGTGCTATTAATAACTCACTTAGACTTATTTTGAAATATATGAAATTAAGTCCAAGGTCTTGTGGGAATAGCCCATTTCGTTGTCATACCAGGCGACCAATTTTACAAAATTGTCGTTCAGTGCGATACCGGCGCCGGCATCAAACACACAGGTGTGGGTGTCGCTCATAAAGTCAGTAGAGACCACGGCATCTTCTGTATAGGCCATTATACCCTTGAGACTACCGGCTGCGGCGGCCTTAATAACGTCACAAATCTGTGCATAACTGGCCGATTTTTCGATGCGCACCGTGAGATCTACCACGGACACGTTTGGCGTGGGCACGCGAAATGACATGCCGGTTAGCTTGCCGTTCAGCTCAGGGATCACCTTACCCACGGCCTTAGCGGCACCGGTGGAGGAGGGGATAATATTCTGGCTGGCACCACGGCCACCGCGCCAGTCTTTTTTAGACGGACCATCGACGGTATTTTGGGTGGCTGTCATGGCGTGCACTGTGGTCATCAAGCCTTCGACTATGCCAAAGTTATCGTTGACAACTTTCGCCAGCGGTGCCAAACAGTTAGTGGTGCAAGAAGCATTGGAGACGATATCTTGGCCTGCGTATTTTTCTTGGTTCACCCCCATCACGAACATAGGGGTGTCATCTTTTGACGGACCCGTGAGCACCACTTTTTTGGCACCGGCGTGAATGTGCGCGCGGGCCTTTTCATCCGTCATAAAGATGCCGGTGGCCTCGGCGACTACGTCGACATCTAACTCGCCCCAGTTTAAATCGGCAGGGTTGCGCTCGGCTGTAACGCGTACAGGTTTGCCATTAACGATTAATCTGTCACCTTCAATTTGCACATCGCCTTGAAAACGCCCGTGAGTGGAGTCGTATTTCAGCATGTAGGCCATGTACTCTAAGTCTTGCAAGTCGTTGATGGCGACGACTTCCATATCTGTACGCTCACAAGCCGCGCGAAACATCAGGCGACCGATACGACCAAAACCATTAATAGCTAGCTTAATTGTCATTTTGTTACTCTGTGCTATGGAGAGATAATGTAGGGGCTACGCTGACAAAAATAACCGTCAGCGTCAATCGCGTTATAAGCTGAGCCTAGCTGCGGCTCTTATTACTGCTTATTTATTGCCTATGTTTTGTTGTTTATGTTGAGTTATTTATGCTGCGTTATTTAATTAAAGCGCCAGCATTATATGGGGCTGGGTGCGCGATACGTACCTTGTTTGAGCTGTTCTAAAATATCCTCGACGCGTTGCTGCATTTGTTGCTGCTCGCCGTCACTAAAGCGTGCATAGGTCTCCATGCGACCCTCGTCTATGTTTTGCTCATAGTCCAAGTTACTCAAGACCCGTGTCCACACCCAAGCGTCTTGATAGCGCTTTTGGCGAACCGCAAGCGTCAGTAAGTTCGCAATAATATCACTATTAATGACATCACTTTTGTTATAAAGACTCAGCGCTGTGTGCAAGGCATGCGCGGCGCGAGCGTGATCGCGCAGCATCAGCAATTCGGCCAGCGAATTTTGTAAGTCAGGTACTTGCATCTCGGGGCGGTCGGCTAATTTAATAAAGCGCGCCTTGGCCTGTTGGCTGCCTTCATGCTGCCAATGCCACAGCAACAATGGCGGATAATCCGAGTCTTTAGTGTCGGCGGCCAGTTGATTCATGGTTTCTTTGGCATGATAAACCGCATCTACTTTGTCGGTTTTACGTTCTTTACGGCGGGTATACTCGATGGCAAGTAGCGGGTCTAAACAGTCGTGATAAGCGCTGACTTTAAGCAATAAGTCATAGTCATTGGCATCACTGATGAGGGTGGCCTGCTGTTTACGAGCACGAATAAGGGCGGTACGTTCGAACTTACACCAACCGTCGGAGTGCAAATCAACACAAAATTGTGGTGTGCCTTCACAAATATTGGGAATGCGATCTCGGTCACAAGCTGCTAAAAACAAGGGGGTTGCCAGCAGCAAGAACATCTGTTTTTTCTTCATGTGAGTATGCGCCCAGCTGTGCTTAGTCTGGTAATCATACCCCCTATCTACTAAAATGGTCGCACTTAAATAGAGCTGACGGGCGGACTTTGTCTGCTACATCAATCCTCATGGCAATTACCTCATGATGACCACCTCATCCATGATAATTACCTAATGCAAGTTACCTGATAAAAGGACTCGGTCAATGACCCACGAGAGTTACCTGTCTGCTTGGCAGCAAAGCCAAGAGTTGGCGGAATCTATGCAGCCCCTGATCGGCAAATTGTACCGTGATCAGGGCGTAGAAATTAGCGTGCATGCGCGCCCCTTGCTCAATGCGTCAACCATTGAGATCATCAAGGCGCACCGTGTGGTGAGTCGCCATGAAGGCGAAGCCCTGCTGGTCAGCCAAAGCTACCCTATTTTAAAAGCCTTGGGCGAGTTGGACTTAGCACCTGCCAGCATCGACTTAGGCAAATTGGCCGTTAGCTACTGGCAGACTCATAACGATGAGTCAGGCTTAGCGGCGTTTTTGCAACAGCAGCTGGCGCCCGCTCTTAATCAGGCACACGCCAACCAGTCCACCGATGTGGTGCTGTATGGTTTTGGTCGTATTGGTCGCTTGGTGGCGCGGTTATTGATTGAGCGCTCTGGCGGTAACCACGGTCTGCGTTTACGCGCGATTGTGGTACGCGGCTCGGCAGACGATCTGGAAAAGCGCGCCAGCTTATTGCGTCGCGACTCGGTACACGGTCCTTTTAACGGCTCCATTGAAGTGGACATGGAAAAGCATGCCATTATCGCCAACGGCACCTACATTCAGGTGATTTACGCCAATGGCCCAGCAGAAATCGATTACACCCAATACGGTATTAATGACGCCTTAATCGTCGATAACACAGGTATTTGGCGCGATGAAGAAGGCCTAGGCCAGCATCTTAAAGCCAAGGGCGCGGCGCGTGTATTGCTGACCGCTCCGGGCAAGGGCGACATTAAAAATATCGTGTTTGGCGTGAACGACAACATGATATTGCCGACCGACAGCATAGTGTCGGCGGCTTCTTGTACCACTAACGCCATCACGCCGGTATTGAAAGCGGTAAGCGATAAGTACGGCATCAAAAACGGCCACGTTGAAACCGTACACTCCTATACCAACGACCAAAACCTGATTGATAACTTCCACAAGGGTGATCGTCGTGGCCGCAGTGCGGCATTAAACATGGTATTAACCAGCACGGGTGCCGCTTCGGCTGTGGCCAAGGCCTTGCCTGAGCTAAAAGGCAAGTTGACCGGTAACGCCATTCGCGTACCCACGCCAAACGTATCGATGGCGGTGATCAACCTGAACTTGAATAAGCCCACTAACGCGGTCGAGCTTAACGAGTACTTATTAGCCATGTCACTGGACTCACCTTTGCATCAGCAAATTGATTTCAGCACCAGCAGCGAATTAGTGTCCACCGACATGGTGGGCTCGCGCTTCGCTGGCATCGTCGACTCTTTGGCGACCATTGCCGAAGACGACCGCGCCGTGTTGTATGTTTGGTATGACAACGAATTTGGTTACAGCTGTCAGGTAGTCCGCGTTATGCAAAAAATGGCGGGTATCGTGCTAATGGACTTGCCGCGCTAACTTGATTGATGCGCACAGCGGTATTTAATGCCGAGTGAGTAAAGGGCGGCTTAGGCTGCCCTTTTTTATTGGTACTTTTTATTCACCTTGTATGTACCCCAGTAATAGGAGCAATGCATGTCATCTTTTGAGCAAGTGATCGCCAATATGCCGGAAGAGGTGTTTCAGCGTTTAAAAACCGCGGTCGAGATCGGCAAATGGCCCGATGGCATTGTCTTAACCGCCGAACAAAAGGAAAGCAGCTTGCAGGCGGTGTTAATGTGGCAAGCGCTGCATGTGGATAATCCTGAGCACATGTCAGTGGGCAAGGGCGGTGATATCATGATGAAAAGCAAAGCCGAATTGCTGCGCCAATACAGTGATGAAATAGAAATCGCCCGCCAAAAGGTGGATTAGCTTAATCGTGAAGACGGGAGGTGTAAGGTGTGAGGAGAACAAGCCTGATACCTTCTGTTCATCATTTATCTAAGAAAGCATTAAGTACTCGCTTAGTGCTTTTTCAATTTAATCATTGATAAATATCATCACGACGGCTCATAAGGCCGATTTATGCTTGTCGAGATACGGGGTTGCTGTTTTCCTTTCACGCCTCACGCCTCACGCCTCACGCCTCACGCCTCACGCTAAATTATTTTTCTTATACAAGCTTGATCTTCTTGTACAACAACAGCTATCTTACATACATAGTTGTACAACAAGGTGAGATATGTACAAGTTTGACCCCAAAATAATTCGTGTCGGCATCAGTGGCTGCTTAATCGGCCAAAAGGTGCGCTTTGACGGTGGCCATAAGCGTTCGGACTTTTGTACCGACCAGTTAGCCAACCATGTGGAATTTGTGCCTTTTTGCCCAGAAATGGCCATCGGCCTTGGCACGCCTAGACCCAGCATTCGCTTGATCAGTACCCGCTCAAACCCAAATGCCGGCGACAGCAATATTATTGCCCAAACCGCAAAGGGGGATGATGTGACCGAGGCACTGCGCGATTATGGGCGCACCATGGCGGCACAGTTTGGCGGCTTAAGCGGCTATGTATTGTGTGCCAAATCTCCGAGCTGTGGCATGGAGCGAGTGCGGGTGTACCATGAAAGTGGCCAAGGTAGCGTCAAAGACGGCATCGGCATTTATGCCGCCGAGCTAATGCGTGCTCAGCCGTTACTGCCGCTGGAAGAAGACGGGCGTTTAAGCGATCCGGGTTTGCGCGAAAACTTCGTTACCCGCGTGTTTGCGCTGCACGACTGGCAATGCTTGTGCCATGAAGGCATTACCGCCGCCGGTCTGATTGCTTTTCACAGCCGCTATAAATACCTTTTGATGGCGCACCATCGCGAGAGCTATCTGCAATTAGGCAAGCTGTTATCTGACTTATCTAAGAACGTAGAAGCCATAGCCGACACCTACATTAGCCAGTTAATGCAGGCCCTAAGCCTGCCGGTAACGCGCAATAATCACACCAATGTGCTACAGCATTTGCAGGGTTACTTTAAGCGCGAGCTCAACAGTAGCCAGCGCGAAGAGCTCGCAGACACCATTAGCCAATATCATCAAGGTATTTTGCCGCTGTTTGCGCCCATTACCTTGTTTCGTCATTATCTAAAAGCCTTCCCGAATGACTATCTGCGCCAGCAGGTTTATTTAAATCCTCATCCGGAGGCATTGCGACTGCGCTATGGCATCTGAAGCTAACGCTATTCCAACCTACCCGATTCGGGATGTGGCGCGCCTCACCGGCATCAATCCGGTGACCTTGCGTGCGTGGCAGCGCCGTTACGGTCTTTTGAAACCGGCACGCACCGAAAAAGGCCACCGGCTGTACAGCGAAGACGACATCAGCACCATTCGCTATATTCTGCATTGGCTGGAGCAGGGCGTGAGCATAGGGCAGGTGAAAAGCCTGCTCGATACGCCAACACCAGAGGTGAGCGGCTCGAACTGGCAACAAGCTCAAGCGCAGCTGTTGGACTCGGCAATGGCCCTTAACTTGGGCCGCTTAGAGGCTGAGGTATTAGAGCTGGCGAGTCTGTATCCGGCAGAGCTGGTGCTGCGTAAGGTGATTGAGCCTTGGCTGCTGGCCTTGGCGCAATTACACAGGCCCGATGCGCAACTGATCGAACAAAGTGCGCGTGCCTTATTAATGCGCTTATTGCAGCAAATGCTCACCATTAAAAGTGGGCCTGTGTTGGCGGTGGCGCGCGTGGGGCAGGTGCTGGCGCAACACGCCTTATTAACCCAGTTTGAATTGCAGGGGTTGGAGTGTCGCAGCCTAGATTTAGGGGTACTGGACCCGCATACCTTGCCGCTGGCGGTGGGGCGCCTGAAATTTGATGCCTTGGTGATAGTGTTGGGCGCGGGCTTGAGTCAGAGCTGGTTTTTAGACGCCGATGCCGTACTGCCCGAGCGCTGCTTTTACGTCGGCGAGCTGGGCACGCTTTATCAACAACAAGGCTGGTTGAATCGCCCATTTTCGGTGTGCGTCAGCGACATTAAGAGGGAGCATGATGCGTCATTTAGTCTGGTTTAGATCTGATCTACGCGTCGCGGATAATCCGGCCTTATCCGCCGCCGCCGATGGCGCTCAAGTCAGCGCCATTTACATCGACTGTTTGCCCCAGTGGCAGCAGCATGGTCGCTCAGCCATACAGCGGGATTTTTTAAGCCGTCATCTGCAGACCTTAAATGAGCAATTGGCAGACTTGGGCATAGCATTCACAGTGCTCAGTGCCGATAGTTTTGCCGAGGTGCCCGAGTTATTGGCTAACTGGCTGGCAGAGCATCCCCATGATGCCTTATACGCCAACCGTGAAATCGCCATTGATGAGCGCCGTCGCGATAAAGCGGTGCAGCAGCGTCTAAAAGACGTGCTTGAAATCCGCGTGTTTAATGGCGACTGCGTGTTTAATCACGCCAGTCTCACCACCCAAAGTGGCGCCATGTATAAGGTGTTTACGCCGTTTGCTAAAAGCTGGTTAGCGCAGTTGCGCCAAAACGGTTATCAATTGCATGCGGTGCCAAAGGCACAAGGCAAAACGGTACAGGCCAGTGCCATCGAGCTTCTGGGTGAGCGAGTCAGTAGTGCCGCTTGGCCGGTGGGCGAGCAAGAGGCCCTCGAGCGCTTACGCTTATTCTGTGAGTCGGGTTTATATGATTATGGCGAGCGGCGTGATTTTCCGGCCATTATTGGCACCAGCAGCTTATCGCCTTATTTAGCGCTGGGCGTTATTTCTCCTCAACAATGTTTAGCCGCCATCGAGCAACAACTTGGGCACTTGCCGTTAAGCCGAGGTGAGCAAGGCTTCGTGTGGTTAAACGAGCTCATTTGGCGGGAGTTTTATCGTCATTTGCTGGTGGCTTTTCCACATCTGTCCATGAACCGCGCCTTTAAACCCGAGACCGAAGCCCTGCAATGGAGCCAAGATAGTACCGACTTTGAGGCTTGGTGCTGCGGGCAAACCGGTTATCCCATCGTGGATGCGGCAATGCGGTGTTTGAATACCACAGGTTGGATGCACAATCGGCTGCGCATGATAGTGGCCAGCTTCTTAACCAAAGATCTGCACCTGAGCTGGCGCCAAGGGGAAGACTATTTTATGTCGCGCCTGATCGATGGCGAGCTGGCGGCCAACAACGGCGGCTGGCAATGGGCGGCAGGTACGGGCGCAGATGCCGCCCCTTATTTTCGAGTGTTTAATCCCACTACCCAAGGCGAGCGCTTCGATACCAAGGGCGATTTTATTCGCCAATGGGTGCCCGAGCTAAAAGCGGTGCCGGCTAAGCACATTCATACTCCCCATGAATGGTTAACTTGTCATCAACGGGGGCACGGTTACCCTAAACCGATTGTGGATCACAAGCGAGCGCGCATTCACGCCATTGCCATGTTTAATGCACTAAAAGAGACCCCTAGCGCTGCAGATAGCCAGCCTTACCTGACCGATGCACTCGCCGATAAACAAAGCGAATTGTGGTTATCGCACCTCGAGCAGGAGGACTTATGAGCCCTGCATTAGCGGTGTTTTGCCGAGAATATCAGAGTTTGTCTGCCGACAACTTAAGCGTGTTGCGCGAAATTTATGCGCCTAATATTCAGTTTCAAGACCCTAGCCATGTGCTAAGCGGTATCGATGATTTAGTAAGCTACTTTGAAAACCTGTTCAGTAATGTGCAGTCTTGCCAGTTTGAAATAGAGCAGGTGATGGAGCAAGAGGGCGAGGCGTTTGTGCGCTGGCAGATGCGTTTTGCCCATCCCAAACTCAATGGCGGGGCTGAGATCTGCGTGCCGGGCGTAAGCCAATTACGCTTTAGTGAGCAAATAGACTTTCATCGTGATTACTTCGATCTTGGTGCCATGCTCTATGAGCATATTCCGATTATGGGCGCCTTGGTTAAAACCCTTAAGCGGAGACTAAGCCAATGAAACGCGTATTAATCACCGGAGCAAATTCTGGGATGGGGCTGCAACTGGCCAAAGATTACGCCGCCGATGGCTGGCAGGTGGTGGCCTGCGCCAGAGATCTCAGCAAGCTACAGCAAGCATTAGCAGGCATCGCCTTTGAAGCCTGTATTTTTGATATGCAGCAGGTGGATGAAATTAACGCTGTGGTGAGCACGCTGGCGCCGCTGGATCTGGTGCTGCTTAATGCCGGAAACTGTGAATATATCGAAGATGTACGCCACTTTGACGCGGCACTGTTTAAGCGTGTGATAAACGTAAACTTGATTGGCACCGCCAACTGCGTGTCGGCGTTAATACCGCATATTAAACACGGCGGTCGTTTAGCAGTCGTCAGTTCATCGGTGAGCTTTTTACCCCTGACCCGCGCCGAAGCCTACGGCGCCTCTAAGGCGGGACTGGATTATTTAGTGCGCACCTTAGCCATAGATCTGGCGCCGCACAATATTGCGGTAAGCCTGATACGCCCAGGCTTTGTCGATACGCCACTGACCCAAAAAAATGACTTTGCTATGCCCGGCCAAGTTAGCCCTGAATTTGCCAGTCGCGCCATTCGCAATGGGCTGGCCAAGGGCAAGTCTGAGATAAGTTTTCCCTTTGGTTTAATCAGTCTGCTACGTGTCTTGTCTTGGTTGCCCCATGGTCTGTGGCGGCGCCTCAGTCAGCGCATGGTAAGGAAAGCATAATGAAGAAAATTGCCATAGTAGGCAGCGGTATTGCCGGACTAACCTCGGCTTGGCTGTTGAGCCAGCAGCATGAGGTCACCCTTTTTGAAGCCAACGATTATTTGGGCGGGCACACGGCCACGGTTGATATTCAGTTAAACGGTAAAACCCTTGCCGTCGATACTGGCTTTATCGTATTTAACGACCGCACCTACCCTAACTTTCAGCGCTTGCTGGCACGCATTGGTGTGGGTGCCAAGCCCACCGAGATGAGCTTTAGCGTCCAGCAACAGCAAACGGGGCTGGAATATAATGGCCATACGCTGGGCTCACTGTTTGCCCAGCGCTCAAACCTCTATAGCTTAAAATTTTACGGATTTTTAGCCCAAATAGTGCGCTTTAATCTGTTGTGTAAGAAGGTGTTGAAAGAGCAGTCGCTGAATAATACGGACAGCTTGGGAGACTTTCTCGACCAATATGGCTTTTCTGAGTTCTTTACTAGCCATTATATTTTGCCCATGGTAGCGGCCATTTGGTCGTCGTCCTTGGCAGACAGCCGCGACTTTCCGTTGGCTTTTTTCCTGCGCTTTTTTAACCATCATGGTCTGCTAAATCTGATAGATAGGCCCCAGTGGTACGTGGTGCAAGGCGGCTCGCGCAGCTATATTCCGGCGCTAACCGCACCGCTCAACGACATCCGCATGAACACGCCCGTATTAGGCATTACTCGTCATGCACAAGGCGTCACCCTCACCACGGCCGCCGGCAGTGAAGAGTTTGATGAGGTGGTGCTGGCCTGCCATTCGGATCAAGCGCTGGGTATGTTAACCGATGCTTCTGAGCGTGAGCGCGCCGTATTAGGCGGGCTGGAGTATCGTGATAACGAGGTCATCTTACACACAGATATCCGCTTGCTGCCTACAGAGCCGCGCGCCTGGGCCAGTTGGAATTACTGGCTAGATGGCAGCGAAGACGCGCTACCCGCCGTCACTTACAACATGAATATCTTGCAGGGCATAACCTCTGAGCAAACGCTGTGCGTGACACTTAATCGCGGCTATGCCATCGCACCCGATAAGATTTTACGCCGCTTTAGTTATGCCCATCCGGTTTACAACCACGCCGCCATTGCCGCCCAAGCCCGCCGCAATGAGATTTGTGGCCAGCAGCACACCCATTTTTGTGGCGCCTACTGGTACAACGGCTTTCATGAAGACGGCGTGAACAGCGCGCTCGATGTGTGCGCCCGATTTGGCATCAGCTTATGAAGGGCCTGATATGACGAGGCACATATGACGAATAATAGCGCCATTTACCAAGGCCAAGTGCGCCATCGGCGTTTTGCGACAGAGGGGCAGAAGGCCCATCACTTTAGCTATGGCCTATATATGCTGGCGCTGGACTTGGACGAGCTTGATGATTTAGCTGCAAGCAGCCGGCTGTTTGCGGTGGAGCGCTTTGCCCCTTTAAGCTTTCGCCGTCGTGATTACTTAGGCTGCCCGCAATTGCCTTTGAAAGCGGCTGTGCTGCAAGAAGTGACGCGCTTAGGCGGTGAAGCTGATGCCATAGACAGCGTCGTGATGCTCGGCCAAGTGCGCTGCTTTGGGCTGTATTTTAGCCCCATTAATGTGTTTTTTTGCTACCAAGGTGAACAGCCGCGCTTCGCCTTAATGGAAGTGCATAACACCCCGTGGAACCAGCGCCATTGCTATTTGGTGGACTTAGCCAAGCAAGATCCTACAGAGAAAGAATTTCACGTATCGCCCTTTATGGGCATGAATATGCAATATCACTGGCGCATTAGCCCGCCCAGCCTAGCTCAATCAGGAAAACGCGTGCTGGTACACATCGAAAACCGTAACCCCGACTTGCTGTTTGATGCCACCTTGAGCTTGCGCCGCCACGTGTTTGAGCGCTCTGTGCTAAAAGCGGCCTTACTGCAATGGCCCTTGATGACGCTAACCATAGTGCGCGGCATTTACTGGCAAGCGCTGCGATTATTTTTAAAACGCATTCCTTACCATTCACCATCTTAAAGGGACTTCTTATGGAAACGACGCTAACCCGCTCGCAACCGCGGCATTTAGACCGTTGGGCTCGCCGCTTGGCTTTTTCGCTACTCAATAGCTTAACCGGTGCCGGTTTGACCATTAAAGAAGGTCAACAGATCTTTGCCTTTGGTGATCGCAATGCCGCCTTACAAGCGCACATTCAAGTGCATGAGCCACGTTTTTATCGCCAACTTATGCTGGGCGGCAGCATAGGCGCGGCCGAAGCTTGGGTAGAAGGTAACTGGCACAGCAGCGATTTATCGGCGGTGGTGCAATTATTTGCCCGCAACATGGCCACCTTAGACAGATTTGAGCGCCGCTTAGCGTGGCTAACGACACCTTGGCATAAGCTGAAGCATAAATTTAATCGCAACTCACTGAGCGGCAGTCGCGCCAATATTGCCGCCCATTACGACTTGGGCAATGAGATGTATCAGCTGTTTCTCGACCCACTAATGCAATATTCATCGGCGGTGTTTCCGAGTGCCGACAGCACCTTAGATGCGGCTCAAACCCATAAGCTGCATTTGATTTGCCAGCAACTGGAGCTAACGCCTGACGATCACTTGCTGGAAATCGGCACAGGTTGGGGCGGTTTGGCCTGTTTCGCCGCCGAGCATTATGGCTGCCAAGTCACCACTACTACCTTGTCGGCGGAGCAGCTTAAACATGCAAAAGTGCGTGTGGAGGCGGCGGGTTTAAGCGATAAGGTGACGCTATTGCTGGAGGATTATCGCGATCTCAAAGGCCAATACGACAAAGTGGTGTCGGTGGAAATGATTGAAGCCGTGGGTCATGAGTATTTGCCGGTCTACTTTAAGGCGCTCAATCGGCTGCTTAAGCCAGAAGGTAAGCTGTTTATTCAAGCCATTACCATAGCGGATCAGCGCTACGACAGTTATCGCAGCGGCGTAGACTTTATTCAGCGCTATATTTTCCCGGGCGGCTGTTTGCCCTCGGTCAGTGAAATGTGTCGGCACTTAAAAGAGCAAACCGACATGACGCTCACCGCACTGCAAGATTATGGCCAGCACTATGCACAGACCTTAAATGTGTGGGCGGCGCGTTTTCAGCAGCTAGAGCCGGCACTCAAAGACTTAGGTTATAGCCGTGACTTTCATCGGCTGTGGGCCTTTTATTTTGCCTACTGCGAGGGCGGATTTCGCGAAGGCAGCATAGGCTTGGCGCACTTCACGGCGGCTAAACCAGGAGCGCGCAGATGTCTAAGTGGCAATGGACGCAACTAGTCGGCTTTTACGGCTTTTGGTTTGTGGCGGTCATGGGTCAAAACAGCCTAGCTTGGGTTTTAGGCTTATTAATTTTGGTGCATTTTATTTTTACCCTGAGCCGAGCGGATGACTTTAAGGTATTAAGCCTAGGCTTGGTGGGCATAGCCGTTGATGCTGTGCTGACTTGGGGTGAGGTGTTCGCCTTTGAACAGTGGCCAATATGGTTGGCGCTATTGTGGCTTGGTTTTGTGCTCACCTTGGGGCACAGCCTGCGCTGGCTAGCGGCGCGGCCCGTTTGGCAACAAGCACTGTTAGGTGCCATCTCAGGACCCAGCTCTTACCTAGGTGGTTGGCGGCTAGGTGCGGTTGATTTACCGTTCGGACCTTGGCTGACGCTCGCTATCTTGGCACCGGTGTGGGCACTATTACTGGTGGCGTTAGTGCGTTTAGATACCTTAATAAGGAGCAAGTCTTATGGCGAAGAAAATAGTTAAGTGCGTGTTTAAGTCGGTTTTTTTAAAACAAGCTTGTCTCTTGCTGCTGTCGAGCTTATTGGCTTTTCAGGTACACGCCAGTGCTCATGCTGGATTACAGCTAGTGGGCAAAGGGCAGATGCGCTGGATGTTGTTCGACTTGTATCAGGCACAACTTTACAGCACAGATGGTCGCTATCAGGCGGGGCGCTATCCCCAAGCGCTGCGCTTGCTTTACCAAAAAAATATCAGCCGCGATGCCTTAATTGAAGCCACGGAGACGGAGTGGCAGCGCTTAGACATTAAAGCGCAGCCCAGCTGGTCCGCACAATTGCGCGCCCTCTGGCCGAATGTCAAAAAAGGCAATGAGCTGGCCATTCGTGTGGAAACTTCAGGTATCAGCCGTTTTTACTTTAACCAAGTGCCCTTGGGGGAGATTACAGATCCCGCCTTTGGACCTGCATTTCTCGCGATTTGGCTATCAAAGAATAGCCTTAACCCGAGTCTCACTCGCCAATTAAAAGGAAATTAATATGCGAAGCTCTCATTCAAGCCAAATTAAACGCTTACTTTTATCCGTGCTCGCCACCCTGACATTGGGCCTAGGTTTAATGTCGTGCAGCACTGATATTAACGACTATGCCAATACCAGCCCGCAGTTTGCGCTCGATGAATACTTTAATGGCGAGCTGAGCGCCCACGGTATAGTGCAAGACAGATCCGGTAAGGTCTTGCGCCGCTTTACGGTGGCCATGGTCGGCACTTGGCAGGGCAATAAAGGCACATTAGAAGAAGACTTCGTCTATGACGATGGCGAGCAACAACGCCGAGTATGGCACCTCGAAAAAACCGCAGACGGCCATTACACGGGTACCGCCAGTGATGTGGTGGTAGCAGCCAAGGGCCAAACCCAAGGTTTTGCGCTGAATTGGCGCTACACCTTAGCTGTGCCGGTAGATGGCAAGGTGTGGAACATTAACTTTAATGACTGGATGTATCTGCTCGACGATAAACGCGTGCTAAATCGAGCCGAAATGACTAAGTTCGGTTTTAAAGTGGGTGAAGTGACGCTGTGGATAGAGCGTAAAAGCTAGCGCCAAGCGCCAAGCGCCGAGCACCAAGCGTAATAACAGCGGTTTTGGGTTAGCTGGGCACTGGTTGCTTGGCGCTCATCAATTAAAACTTAGCGCTGGATATTTCATCCAACGACAGTGAAAAGCTGGGCACAAACACTTCGAGAAAATAACGAATTTCTTGGTTCATGCGCCCATCAAGCATATTGGTTAGGCGCTGCTTGGCGGCGGCAAATTCTTGATTACCGGCGCTCAGCTCTTCGACACACTTTAAATAGGCGCACAGTAAGTCGGCAGACTTTACTAAATGTGTATATTCATCATCGGCGTGAGCACTGAGTAGTGGCGCGTACACAGCTTGCAGGTCATTGGGTAGCATCTTCACTAAGCTTTGCTCGGCGTTAGCCTCTATCTCTTTGTAGGCGCGAGCCATTTGCTCGTTATAGTATTTAACGGGGGTGGGTAAATCGCCGGTCAGCACCTCACTGGCATCATGAAACAGCGCCTGCATGGCGGCTTTAGCGGGGTCAAGTTGCCCCTTATAAAAGGTGTTTTTGATCACTGCCAAGGCGTGGGCTACCATGGCCACTTGTAGACTGTGCTCGGCTACATTTTCTTGTTCTGTGCTGCGCATTAAAGGCCAGCGTTGGATGAGCTTCATGCGCGCCATGTGCGCGAAAAAATGGCTGCGATCGAATGTTGCGTCTTTCATCTGCACCTACCTAACTCAAGGTTCATAAATTATTTACTGCAAACATAGGCTTATCTATTTATCGGCCAACTCATCGCCCAAGCAAGAGAGATTGGTCATCGATAATAGGATGTCGATATAATGGCATCAATTGCCCTTACGTAAACCTCTATCTGGAGAATAATCATGGATAAGCAAACGCAGACCGAATTAGAAGCTGCGGCCTTTCGTGCCTTAGTCGCGCATCTGGATGCCCGCAAAGACGTGCAAAACATCGATCTGATGAACTTGGCAGGCTTTTGCCGCAATTGTTTGAGTAAATGGTATTTAGCGGCGGCCACCGAGCAGGGGGTGGCGCTGGATTACGATCAAGCTCGCGAGCAGGTGTACGGCATGCCCTACGAAGAGTGGAAGACTAAGTATCAACCAGCCGCTAGCCCAGAACAGCTAGCGACCTTTGCGGCAGGTAAAAAATAACTCGCGTAAGACGTAAATAGTGATGAGTGAGGCGCAATACACCTCACTCCTTACGCTTCACCCCTCACACATCACGAGTGTTATTTAAACACTACCGTCTTATTGCCGTACATGAATACTTTTTCTTCCAGCACCAGCGCCAGCGCGCGGCTCAATACCGATCTTTCCACATCGCGGCCGGCTTTGGCCATGTCTTCGGCACTAAACACGTGATTCACGTGGATCACGTCTTGCTCAATGATGGGGCCTTCATCTAGTTCATTGGTCACAAAGTGCGCCGTGGCACCTATCATCTTCACGCCGCGCTCATAGGCTTGGCGATAGGGGCTGGCGCCAATAAAGGCCGGCAAAAATGAGTGATGAATATTGATCAAGCGCTGTTCATAGCGGGCCACGAACTCGGGGCTTAAGATGCGCATATATTTGGCTAAAATCACGTAATCGGGCTGATATTCATCGATAATCTCAGCCATCTTCTGTTCATGCTCAAGACGATTTAAACCTTCGTGAGACACGCAATGAAACGGGATGTCGAACTTGCCGGTTAAGTCCGCTAAAGCCTCGTAGTTACCCACTACGGCGGCAATATCTAGCGTCATAGCACCGGAAAACTGCTTGATCAAAATATCACCCAAACAATGGGCTTCTTTGGTCACCATGATCACCACCCGCTTGTTACCTGCAGGCACCAAACGGCGTTCACTACCCAAAGGCAGGGCATCGTCCAGATCTGCTAGCAAGGTGTGATCGTTAAAGTAGCCTTCCAGCTCGGTGCGCATAAAGAAGTGGCCATTTTCGTAGTCCACAAACTCATCGTTACGCATGATATTTAGCTGATGCTTATAACAGATATTGGTGATTTTAGAGATCAGCCCTTTGGCATCTGGGCAGTGAGTCAGCAGTATTTTTCGTTCCATTATGATGTTCTATCAGCTAGTTAAAGAAGTGGGTGAAAGCGCATTAGCGCTTGGCGCAGCAGTGTTTGTATTTTTTAGGTATATGGTGTTGCGTCACGCCGCAAGGGCAGGGCTGATTAGCGCCAATTTTGGGCGGGTTAATCAGGCCATCACGATACAGCCAGCGGCCGGCCACACGCTCAAAATACGATTGTTCGTGCAATAGTACCACGCGGCCTTGTTCTCGATAACGGACTTTAAACTCTACCACGCCGTGTATGCCATCAGCCTCGATGCGGGTAAAAATAATGTTCAGGCCTAGCCATTGGCAGTTAAGCCCATGCTCGGTGAGCTCCTCACTGGTTAAACTGCCTTGGGTATCTGGATGCCAAGTGGCTAACAGATAATCACCGTTACCCAGCACAAAGGCGCTGTAGCGAGAGCGCATTAAGGCGAGCGGAGTGGGGGCAAGCTGTCCGCTTAACTCTCTGTTTAAATAAGGGGCGCAGCAAGCAGCGAAGGGCTGCAAACTTTGGCAATGGCAAAGCATGAAATATCCTGAGGGCTCTAAAGTGACAAACGTTAGAGTATGCCACTAATAGACGAAATGCAGAACCAAAGACGAGCTATAGAACAAGAGATAAAATAAAAGATGCAATAAAAAACGGCCCCGCAGGGCCGTTGTGATATTTACCTGAGTAAATATTATTCTACGATTTCAACTTCGATGGTCGCTTGTGCTTTGGCATCAACACGACGGTCGCGCTGGCGCTCTTCTTCGGTGATACCTTCGGCTAACTCACTACCATACCAAGCGGTCTGGATGTTTTGAGCTGCAACACCGCGCTGTACCAAGTAGTCTTTCGCAGCCAGTGCACGGCGCTCAGACAACTTACGGTTGTATTCAGCAGTACCTAAACGGTCAGCGTAGCCGGCCAGCTCAACTTGGTAGTTTGGATTCTCTTGTGAGAAACGGGCAACTTCATCTAACGTGGCGCGTGATTCGCCTGACAAGTCAGACTTATCGAACGCAAAGTAGATAGAACCATCAGCGGTTACGCTGCGCGTTTCGTAGGTGGTTTCAGCTTGTGGCTGTTGAACAACAGGAGCCACTGGTGGTGGCGTGCTTTCGCCACGGTTAGGGTGCAGTACCACTTCTAACATGTAGTTGTTCACGTCGGTTTCAAAACCGTTTTTGTTGATATCGCCCATGTCTTCGACACGGCGATAGCGAGCTTGTACATCCACTAAGTCAGACGCTCTATAGGTAATACCACCGCCATAAATAGGTGCAACACCATCGTCGCCTGCACCCGCTTTAATGTCATAACCCAAAGCACCCAGCTCACCGAACAGGCTCACGCGCTCGCTTAATGGCATGCGACCAATGACTGATAAGTTCAGTGCATTAGTGTCTACATCTTGACCAAAACGGTTTAAGCCCAGCTCGGCACCGAAGTAGTCATTAAAGTTATAACCGGTGAACAAGCTAATGGCTTCGCCATCACCGTCCAAGCCGGTATTATTGCGCTCTATGTCGCTAGAATCTGCGTAGCCTGCACCGGCACCTAAGTACCAATCAGCTTGTGCGGTTGCAGACATACCTGCGGCGGCGATCGCCAATGCAATTAAAGTAGGAGCCACTGTCTTTTTCATGTTGTCTTCCTCATTTTATGAGCTTTCGAGTCGAGTCGAAAGGAATGTATCACGGTCGTCAAACTGTAAAAGCACAGCTTATGGCCGTGATGTGTGGGTGTCCCTTGTTGTTGTTTGTCCAAGAAGGAGACCTTAACGGCACTCTCAGTCCTGTTTGAGTATTCCCACACCGATTTAGACTAGCGTTTTTTAAACGTAGTCACAAGATGGAGGCTAGTCTAAAGGGCTAATATTGTCGCAGCTTTTACAATAACCTCCTAGTCTTAAGCCGCTATGTAGCGTTAGTTGAGTCTTTTTGAGATTATTTTGTTTAAAATGAGGCAAGAGCACAACGAGTCTATTTTGTGGTGTTAAACTTAGGTAACCAAGGATGGGTTTTTTGTTATCGATGCATTCGATAGGAGTATAAAAGCTATGAATCCAGATACCAGTTTAGTCGGAAAAAAGATCCGGCAGATACGCGAGTCTTTAGGCCTAAGTCGGCCGAAATTTGCGGAGCTGCTACAAGTCCCTCCCACTACCCTAAAGAACTATGAGTTGGGTTATCGGGAAGTGGGTGGGGCTTTTTTAGTTGCCTTGGCTCAGCATCCTGACTTACATAAGTTTACTCTGTGGTTATTGTCTGACAACACCATAGAAAGCGTTGGGCAAGTTGCACCGGCGCAAGAGCACTGAACCAGATAATAGAGATGCAATAAGTCAAACATAATGGACAAAGTACCAGCAAGCTACCATCGCTTCCTTCCTTGGTGTTAGCAGAGTGAGAGTTTGCTAAGGCTTTGCTCTATGAACGGTTGTCACTCACATGGCCTCGATAAGAGACACCTTATGCCTAAATGGCTAAGGTGCCTTAGTCGTGATTAACGGTAGCTATTACGGCAGGTTAGGGCCGATCAGCAACAGATCGCGGCCACTAACCCTATTTATTTCCCACGATTAAGATAAATACCTGAGAGGCGGGACTATGTATTACGGCATTGATATGGGTGGCAGTAACATGGTGTGGGCGGTGTTTGATGAGCAAGGCTGTGAAGTCACGCGGCGCGTGAGTGCTACGCCCGCTTCTTATACGGACGTTCGCCGGCTTATTCATGCTTGGGTGCAAGAGGCAGACGCTCATTGGCAAGTTAAAGGAAAATTGGGCATCGGCTTTCCCGGTGTGCGTGATGCTAGCGGACGAGTGCTCGCCGCGAATGTGCCCGCTATTCACGGTCAGTATTTAACGCAAGATCTCACTCAAGACTTAAACCGAGCCGTATTCGCAGACAATGATGCCAATTGTTTCTTGCTCTCGGAGGCCTTGGGCGGGGCGGCGGATGGCGCCGAGTTGGCGCTGGCCTTGACCTTAGGCACAGGCGTGGGGGGGGCCTTAATCCATCAAGGCCGCTTGGTGAATAGTCGGCGCGGCAGTGGTAGCGAATTTGGCCACGGCAGCATTCAGGCCAGCCTACTAGCCCGATATCCGAGCTTGCCGCTGTTTAGCTGCGGTTGTGGCCGCGTTGGCTGCGTAGAAACCTATGTCTCGGGTACCGGTTTAGCCAATCTTTATCGGCATCTGGCGAGTCATGACCCGTCAGCCGCTAACCAGCAGCTGATTGGGCCCGCTATTATTGCCGCTTGGCAGCAGGGTGAGGCGCTGGCAAAGCAGTGTGTCGACCTATATGTGGACATCTTAGCCTCGGCACTCGCAAACTTAATGACACAGCTGGATCCAGATGTAGTGGTGCTGGGCGGCGGAGTGAGCGAGCAGCCATGGTTATATGAGCGACTAGCCATACGCATCCCGCATTATTTAATTCGTCAAGTCAGTGCTGCCCCCGTGCTAGCGAGCCATTTTGGCGGCAGTGGTGGGGTACGCGGTGCTGCATTATTGGCCAAGTGCGGTGCTTGACCATTTAGCTGGCCGCCGTAATTTGTTAGCATGCCTTTTTTAGCCAACTATTATGGGAAGTGTTATGTCGTCATATGAGACAGTAGAACAAAAAGCCAGCTACGGTGTGGGTCGTCAAATTGGTGATCAACTGACCCAGCAGTCATTTGATGGCCTTGAAGTGTCTGCCGTTCAACAAGGCTTGGCTGATGCCATTGCTGGTGTAGAATTCGCCGTGTCTCGCGAAGACATCAACAGCGCCTTTCAGGTGATCACCGAGCGCATGCAAGAAAAGCAAGCTGCCGAGTCTTCTAAAGCGAAAGAAGCCGAAGCCGAATTTTTGAACGCCAACGGTGCCCGTGCCGAAATTTCTCAAACTGACTCTGGTCTGCAGTACGAAGTCATGACTAAGGGCGAGGGTACTATTCCTGCGGCCACCGATACCGTACGCGTGCACTACCACGGTACTTTTATCGACGGTTCTGTATTTGACAGCTCTGTGATGCGCGGCGATCCGGCTGAGTTCCCAGTAACAGGCGTGATCAAGGGGTGGGTTGAAGCACTGCAACTGATGCCGGTAGGCTCTAAGTGGAAGCTGTATATCCCGCATAACCTGGCTTACGGCGAGCAGGGTGCCGGTGCCATTCCTCCGTGTGCCACTCTGGTATTCGAAGTTGAGCTACTAGAAATTCTGTAAGTTATTAACAATGATTAAAAACCGGCACTCGCCGGTTTTTTTATGCCTGTAAATTTCGTGTTAAAACACCCACTTATCTGGCAAACTTTAGCCTTATCTGTGACGAATATTGAGAGAAAGGAAGAACAGCATGACAAATCCGGTTCGCATTGCCGTAGCAGGTTGTAATGGCCGTATGGGTAAGGTGTTGATTGAGTCAGTAAGCCAAACGGCCGGCGTGGTGTTAACCGCCGCCATCGAGCACGCCGGCTCTTCAGTATTAGGTGCCGATGCGGGTGAGTTGGCAAACGTCGGTCGCTTAGGCGTCTTAGTCAGCGCTGATCTTGCTGGCGTGATTGATAACGTGGATGTGATCATCGACTTCACGCGCCCAGACGTCACCTTGGCCAATATTGCCCTTGCGCAATTACACGGCAAACGACTGGTGATAGGTACCACCGGCTTTGATGAGGCAGAAAAAGCTCAAATTCAAGCCGCCATCAGTAATACCGGCATCGTCATGGCCTCAAATTTCAGTGTGGGTGTGAACTTAGTGTTTAAGTTGCTCGAACAAGCCGCCAAGGTGATGGGCGATTACACCGACATCGAAATTATCGAAGCGCATCATCGTCATAAGGTTGATGCACCGTCCGGCACGGCGTTGAGCATGGGCGAAGTGATCGCCAACACCCTAGGTCGCGATCTAAAAACTTGTGCCGTGTATGGCCGCGAAGGCATTACCGGTGAGCGCGACCCTAACACCATCGGCTTTGCCACAGTGCGTGCCGGCGATATTGTGGGTGAGCATACGGTGATGTTTGCCGATATTGGCGAGCGGGTCGAGATCACCCATAAAGCTTCTAACCGCCTGACCTTTGCCAACGGTGCCGTACGTGCCGCCGCTTGGGTAGCCCACAAAGACTCTGGCTTATACGACATGCAGGATGTATTGGGTCTTAAGTAACGCTAACGCCTAATAAAGAGACCTAAAGTTGATTTGTTATACGCTTTAGGTCTTTTTTATGTTTTTAACTTTTTGCTCTATTTGTTTTTTTATCGTTGATCAGGCTTTGTATCTAGTCCATGAGTCGTTCTGATCCAAATGGGTATTTTTACCTAACGGTGGTTTTCAACCCAGCCGCCATAGTCTTTTTTCTCTCTTGTATCTTAATTATTGCACTTTTTGTGAGCTAAAACCCAGTCGAACGCATTTCTTATAAAACAGTTTGTCGAAAATGGCGCTGCTATATATGGTAATGAGAATTTGCCCCGTATTTGCGAGAAGACATGACTGTTTTATGGTTAGCTTCTCGGGACAACCAGGTAAATTGTTGATTTATAATAATTAACTCGGAGGTTGTCTTGACTCACTCAGCACTACTCGTACTCGAAGACGGTTCAGTCTTTCCGGGAACCGCCATAGGGGCCCAGGGTTGCACCGTGGGCGAAGTGGTATTCAATACCGCCATGACGGGCTATCAAGAAATTTTGACCGATCCGTCTTATTCCCAGCAACTCGTCACCCTTACTTATCCTCATATTGGCAATACCGGCACCAATACCGAAGATGAAGAATCTGACCGCATTCATGCCCAAGGTCTGATTGTTCGCGACATGCCACTTAGCACCTCAAACTTTCGCAGCCAGCAATCCTTATCTGACTACCTCAAAGCCCAACATATAGTGGCCATTGCCGACATAGATACCCGTAAGCTCACCCGTATGTTGCGGGAAAAAGGCGCCCAAGCCGGCTGTATTATGGCAGGTACCGATCTAGATGCTGCGCAAGCCTTGGCTAAAGCTCAGGCATTTCCTGGACTAAAAGGCATGGACTTAGCCAAAGTGGTGTCTACCAAAACGCCTTATCCCTGGCAGCAGGGCAGCTGGCACTTAGGCACGGTTTTCTATGAGCCGGACATTAGCGATTTGCCTTATCACGTGGTCGCCTATGACTATGGCGTGAAGCGCAATATTTTGCGCATGTTGGTCGATAGAGGCTGTCGTGTGACGGTCGTGCCTGCCCAAACTAGCGCGGCTGAGGTATTAGCGCTGCAGCCCGACGGCATCTTCTTGTCTAACGGCCCCGGCGACCCTGAACCCTGTGATTATGCTATCAGCGCCATTAACACCCTGCTCCACAGTAACATTCCCATCTTTGGTATCTGTTTAGGTCATCAGTTACTGGGCTTAGCCAGTGGCGCTAACACCATCAAGATGAAGTTTGGTCATCACGGTGCCAACCATCCGGTGAAAGACCTCGCACAAAATCGGGTGCTGATCACCAGCCAAAATCACGGTTTTGCGGTGGATGAAGCCAGCTTGCCGACAAACGTACAAGTGACCCATAGATCCTTGTTTGATGGCACAGTGCAGGGCTTTAAGCGCACCGACAAACCGGCGTTCAGCTTTCAGGGGCATCCCGAGGCCAGCCCAGGTCCGGGAGAAGCGGCGAGCTTATTCGACGATTTCATCGACTTGATTAAACAGTACCGCGTGTAGGAGTAGGCGAGTCATGGCAAAACGGACAGACATAAACAGCATACTAATCTTGGGCGCTGGGCCCATCGTTATCGGACAGGCTTGTGAATTTGACTACTCAGGTGCCCAAGCCTGTAAGGCACTGCGCGAAGAGGGTTATCGGGTTATTTTGGTGAACTCTAATCCCGCCACCATAATGACAGACCCCGATATGGCCGATGCCACTTATATCGAACCCATTCACTGGGAAGTGGTGCGCGAGATCATTAAAAAAGAACGCCCCGATGCGGTATTGCCGACCATGGGCGGCCAAACGGCGCTGAACTGCGCCCTGGATCTAGAAAAACACGGCGTGTTAGCAGAATTTAACGTCGAGATGATAGGCGCCAGTGCCGATGCCATCGATAAAGCTGAAGATCGCAGCCGCTTCGATAAAGCCATGAGAAATATCGGTCTGGAATGTCCGCGCGCCGGTTTTGCCCACACCTTAGATGAAGCGTACCAAGTTCAAGCCGAAGTGGGCTTCCCCTGTATTATTCGCCCTTCATTTACCATGGGCGGCTCAGGTGGTGGTATTGCCTATAACCGCGAAGAGTTTGAAGAGATTTGTACCCGCGGTTTAGACTTATCACCGACCAATGAGCTGATGATTGATGAGTCTTTGATTGGCTGGAAAGAATATGAAATGGAAGTGGTGCGGGATAAAAACGATAACTGCATTATCGTCTGCGCCATCGAAAACTTTGACGCCATGGGCGTGCACACCGGTGACTCCATCACCGTCGCTCCCGCCCAAACCCTGACCGACAAAGAATATCAAATCATGCGCAGCGCCTCCTTGGCGATTTTACGGGAGATTGGCGTCGAAACTGGCGGCTCTAACGTGCAGTTTGGTATCGAGCCCAAAACGGGGCGCATGGTGGTGATTGAGATGAACCCTAGGGTGTCTCGTTCATCCGCCTTGGCCTCTAAAGCCACCGGCTTTCCGATTGCCAAAATCGCCGCCAAACTGGCGGTGGGTTATACGCTGGATGAGCTGCAAAACGAGATTACGGGGGGGCGCACGCCTGCCTCGTTTGAGCCAGCTATCGATTATGTGGTCACTAAGGTGCCGCGCTTTAACTTTGAAAAATTCGCCGGCGCCAACGACCGCTTAACCACCCAGATGAAGTCGGTAGGGGAGGCGATGTCGATTGGCCGTAACTTTCAAGAGTCCTTACAAAAAGCCTTACGCAGCCTAGAAACCGGCCAACACGGCTTAGACCCTATTATTGATCTGACCGACGTCGGCGTGTTTGATGCCGACGGCTTATTGAATGCTGAGAGCCAAGCGCGTATCCGCCACGAGCTGAAAGAGCCTGGTCCTGCGCGTATCTGGTACATAGGCGACGCCTTTCGTGCCGGCATGAGCTTGGACGAAATATTCGGGCTTACCAACGTCGACCCTTGGTTCTTGGTGCAAATTGCAGAGCTTATCCAGTTGGAAGGGCGGGTGAGCGCGTTGGCCGTTGCTGACCTAACGCCTGAGCTGCTGCGTAGCCTAAAGCGCAAAGGCTTTGCCGACATTCGTTTGGGTAAGTTGTTGGGCCTGCCTGAAGAGGAAATGCGCAAATTACGCCATCGTTTCGAGATTTTTCCGGTCTATAAGCGCGTCGATACTTGCGCCGCCGAGTTTGCGAGTGACACCGCCTATTTGTACTCCACCTATGATGAAGAGTGCGAAGCCAAGCCGTCGAACAAAGACAAAATAATGATCCTAGGCGGTGGCCCTAACCGCATCGGCCAAGGTATCGAATTTGACTACTGCTGTGTGCACGCAGCCCTCGCGCTGCGCGAAGACGGTTATGAAACCATAATGGTGAACTGTAATCCTGAAACCGTTTCTACCGACTACGACACCTCAGACCGTCTCTACTTTGAACCGGTCACATTAGAAGATGTGCTGGAAATTGTGCGTATCGAACAACCCAAAGGCGTGATAGTGCAATACGGTGGCCAAACGCCATTGAAATTGGCCCGCGCGCTGGAAGCTGCCGGTGTGCCCATTATCGGCACCAGCCCAGATGCTATCGACCGTGCCGAAGACCGTGCGCGTTTTCAGCAAGCGGTGGAGCGACTGGGACTCAAGCAGCCAGAAAACGGCACAGTCACCAATCTGGAGCAAGCCGTGGTGGCGGCCGAGCGTATCGGTTATCCGCTGGTGGTGCGTCCTTCTTATGTGTTGGGTGGCCGGGCCATGGAAATCGTCTACGACGAGCAAGACTTACGCCGTTACTTTAAAGAAGCCGTGACAGTGTCTAACGAAGCGCCTGTATTGCTGGATCGCTTTTTAGATGATGCCATCGAGGTAGACGTGGATGCCATCTGTGATGGCCAAGACGTGCTTATCGGCGGCATTATGGAGCATATAGAACAAGCGGGCGTGCACTCCGGTGACTCAGGCTGTTCATTGCCAGCCTATACCTTAAGCCAGGCCGTACAAGATGAGATGCGCGTGCAAACCCGTAAGCTGGCGCTGGAGCTTGGCGTGATGGGTTTAATGAACATTCAGTTTGCCGTAAAAGGCAGCGACATTTACCTGATTGAAGTGAACCCAAGGGCGGCGCGTACCGTACCCTTTGTGTCTAAAGCCACCGGCGTGCCACTGGCGAAAGTGGCGGCCCGGGTGATGGCTGGCAAGACCTTAGTTGAACTGGGGATGACCGTTGAGGTGATACCACCTTACTTTTCCGTTAAAGAAGTGGTATTGCCGTTCAACAAGTTCCTCGGTGTGGATCCGCTGTTAGGGCCAGAAATGCGCTCCACCGGCGAAGTGATGGGCGTGGGCAAAACCTTCGGCGAAGCATTTGGTAAGGCGCATTTAGGTGCGGGCAAGGCTGTGCCGACCAGTGGCCGTGCGCTGTTATCGGTACGCGATAGCGATAAAAAGAAGGTCGTTGCGCTGGCGAAGGCCTTGCTGGCCGTCGGTTTTGAGCTGGATGCTACGCACGGTACGGCCGTGGTGTTGGGTGAAGCCAATATAAAGGTGCGCTTGGTGAACAAGGTGCACGAAGGTCGCCCGCATATTTTGGATCGCATCAAGAACAATGAGTACAGCTACATAGTGAATACCGTAGAAGGGCGTCAGGCCATCGAAGACTCGCGGCAATTACGGCGCGGAGCGCTGAATCAAAAGCTGGCCTATACCACCACGCTTAACGGCGGCATTGCTACCAGCATGGCCATGGCTTTTGATGCCACTGCGTCTGTGATCTCGGTTCAAGAAATGCACGCCCGTATTGCCGGTAGCCTAAGCTGAGCTTAAGCCGAGTTTAAGGTAAGAGAGGCAAGTAAGCGTTAAACGTGCGATAGCGTTAGCTATTGAGCTATTGAGTAATAGAGAGGTGCTTAAGAGCACCTTTTTTGTTTTCTAAATCCCATCTGTTATCGCCACTGTTGCAGATGAGCAGCACGATTTCAGAGCTGGTTATAAAGTAATCACATTTAATCTGCATTAAAGTTTGACCTCATCCACCGAGTGCCGTAGAGTGCACTCCAGCAAAAGATTCAAGTTAGCGCGGCCGTTGTACATTGTTCGTTCCTTATTGGCACCACAGTCTCCAAGCTTCCCTTATTTGATATTTGTTGCATTTTCCGAGCATACGCTCGTCACACTAAAATAAAGGTAAGATTTATTATGGCTACTGGTACCGTAAAATGGTTTAACGAAGCAAAAGGTTTTGGTTTCATCACTCCTGCTGATGGCAGCAAAGATTTGTTCGCACATTTCTCTGAAATCACTGGTAGTGGCTTCAAAACTTTGGCCGAAGGCCAACAGGTATCTTACACCGCTACTGAAGGTGCTAAAGGTCCTCAAGCTTCTCAAATCGAAGCTATCTAATTACCCCTTGGGTAAACAGATACTAAAAAAACCCGCTTCGGCGGGTTTTTTGTTGGTAAAAATGTAAGGCGTGAGGGGTAAATAGTGAGGAGAAAAAGCCACATCTAAACCCACTGCCGTAGAGCTATGTTTTGTATGCGAACACTTGCTCTCGCATTTTACCGCAGGCAAAAAATCTTGGTCTTGAAGTGTTTGGTACTGTGCACGGTTTACTTTATTTTTCTACGCTTCACGCTTTACTCTTCACGAGCCGAAGGCGCTTCCATCCATGACTCTAAGATCAACTGCGCCGACACCGCATCTACCGCATCTTTACCTAAAGCCTTGTAACCACCCGCATCAAACAAGCGCGCGCGGGCATCTGTGGTAGTCAGGCGTTCATCTTGCAGCTCTACGGCTAAGCCAAAACGGCCGTGCAAGCGGTTGGCAAACTTGCGGGCACGGCGGCTAATGTCTTGCTCGGTACCGTCCATGTTCAGCGGTAATCCCACCACCAATAACGCCGGCTGCCATTCTTTAATCAGCGCCTCAATTTGCTCCCAGTTGGGCACGCCATCATTAGCTTTTAGAGCCAATAAGGGGCGGGCGGAGCCGGTGAGCTCTTGGCCCACGGCCACACCTATGCTTTTAGTGCCGTAATCAAAACCGAACAGGGTACGGCTCATGCATGACCTACTTGTGAGGATAAATGGCGAGAGTCTATGCCCAAACGTCCTATGGCTTGATGCCAACGCTGGGTCAAAGGCGTGTCAAATATTAGCGCGGTATCGGCAGACACGGTCAGCCAGCTGTTCTCGCTGAGCTCTTGTTCTAACTGGCCGGGCGTCCAACCGGCATAACCCAGTGCGACTATATATTGCTCCGGCGCCATTTCCGTGCCTAAGGTTTCGAGCACATCTGGCGAGGTGGTGATCATCAAGTCCGGGGCCAACATTTGACTGGAGCTAAAACCGGCCATGGGGCTGTGCAACACAAAACCTCGGTCGGCAGCCACAGGGCCACCTTGTAATACGGGCTGTTCTAGCTCAGGTACAGCGTGTTCGGCTGGCATGTCTAGTTGCGCTAATAATTCATACAAAGGCATATCGATGGGTATATTAATTACCAATCCCATGGCGCCCTCGTCATTATGTTCACAGACATAGGTGACGGAACCGCCAAAGAAAGGGTCTTTGAGGTTGGGCATAGCAATCAGAAAATGGTGTTGCAAAGAATCCATGTCATCTCGTTTTGATTCAGAAATGGCCCCACCGTGGGTGCGGTGGGGGCTATGGTCTTACCGTTAGGATAGACGTTTTTCGATGGCGTCCATAAGCATGCCAGAAATATTAACCGGGAATGCGGCTTCAATCTCGCGCACGCAAGTTGGGCTGGTCACGTTAATTTCGGTGAGTTTATCACCAATAATATCCAGTCCCACAAAGATCAACCCTTTTGCTTTTAAGGTAGGGCCGATAGCTTCGGCGATGCGGCGATCACTGTCGCTTAAGGGTTGTGCCACGCCTAAGCCGCCGGCGGCTAAGTTGCCGCGGGTTTCACCACCTTGCGGAATACGTGCCAAGCAATAAGGCACCACTTCGCCATCGACCACTAATACCCGCTTATCGCCGGCGCTAATGGCAGCAATATAGGCTTGTACCATGCAATAACGGCTACCGTGCTCGGTAAGGGTTTCGATGATCACGCCTAAGTTTGAATCGCCTTGTTTGACGCGAAAAATCGACGCGCCGCCCATGCCATCTAAGGGCTTTAAGATAATGTCGCCATGCTCTTGGTAAAATTCACGAATATCGGCACTGTTGCGTGTGACTAAGGTAATGGGCGTGAATTCAGAAAACCAAGCGGTAAACAGTTTTTCGTTGGCATCGCGCAAGCTTTGCGGCTTGTTCACGATCAGCGTACCTTTTTCTTCGGCGCGCTCTAACAAATAGGTGGCGTAAATGTATTCGGTATCAAAGGGTGGGTCTTTGCGCATTAAAATGACGTCAAGATCACTTAACGGCTGCAACTGCGGCTCGTCTAAGGTGAACCATTGGTTGGCGTCTTCTTTAACCGTGAGCTTAGCCATGCGGCCAAAGGAGTCACCGCCGCGCAGGCTAAGGTCGCCCATTTCCATATACCAAAGCTCGTAGCCACGGCGCTGCGCTTCTAGCAACATGGCGAAGCTGGTGTCTTTTTTGATGTTGATGGACTGAATAGGATCCATCACTATCCCTAATTTAATGGCGGTCATGCAAGATCTCCAAATCGGCATTGCAAAGCGGTAATGGCGGTTAACGCCGCGGTTTCGGTTCTCAGTACCCGAGGGCCAAGCAGAATATCAATAAAATCATGCTCACCGGCTTGGCTGATTTCTTCATCAGACAGCCCGCCTTCTGGGCCGATTAACAAGCGTACGCCCGCTTTGGGTGCTGGCAGGGTATTCACGCTGAACTCGGCCTTAGGGTGCAAATTCAGTTTAAGATCAGAAGTTTGCTCGGCGAGCCATTCGCTTAACTGCATGGCGGGGCGAATTTCTGGTACTCGATTACGGCCACACTGCTCACAAGCGGCGATGGCGATGCTTTGCCATTGTTGAATTTTTTTCTCTAATCGCTCGCCGGCGAGCTTAACGCCACCGCGGCGAGAAAACAGCGGCGTAATCACATTCACGCCCAGCTCCACCGACTTTTGAATGGTAAATTCCATTTTCTCGCCGCGGCTGATCACCTGACCTAAATGAAAGGTCAAAGGCGACTCGCAATCTTGGTCGTCAAATTCACCCACCAATACCTGCACCGTTTTCTTATCGGCATGGGTGATGTCGGCAGCGTATTGGCCACCTTGGCCATTGAAGAGCACTAAGGCTTGACCCACTTGCATGCGCAAGACGCGGCCCACATGATTGGCGGCGTCATCCGACAAGTTCAGTGCTAAGCCTGGGCTTAAGTCCACGGCTTCATAAATTCGGGGTATACGCATAAATTTGCACACTTCTTTTACAAAGTAGGTGATGGCTCAGTAGGAGTGAGTTTGAGAGCACCCGTAAATAAGCCATATTGTACCGCTAGAAACAGCAGGCTGTCATGCCGTTAGGCGTAAAGGGTAAAGTGTAAAGAGTGAAGGGAACAAGTGGGCAGATTTTATCTCTTCCGCTTCACCCTTCACCCAGTACTATTCACGCTCGAATGCTAAGGGCAATTTTTTGCGATGCGATAGCCGGCATTAATCGCGGCTTGGGCACTGTTAAAGCTCACGCGATTTTTCTCGCTAACGCTGTGGTAGCTGGGGCAATCGGGACGATGAAAAATCTGCGAATTACGATTGCCGCGAATGTTTAGGTTCACTTGTGTTTGGCGGTTGGCTACAGCTTGTGGCTTGGCTGTCGGGGTGCTCACGTTGGCACGCATGTCCGCAGAGAAGGGCGCTAGGCTGACGGTGGCGTTATCAAATTGGCGATTACCGAGCGCCATGTAAATAGGCGCATGATCAGACACCTGCTTGCGGCTTTTACTGTGATCCCAACCGATAAGCTTGGGATAATCTATAACGCCCGCTTGCTGCACTTTCAAGTGGCTATCGCGCTCCACCCAGATGTTATCGTAGAGATTGGCGTATTTCCCCTGTGTTTCTGACAGCGTTGAAGCTCCTTGCGTGAGCAAAGGTTTGGCATACTGCTTCAACGGCGCCCAAGCGTCGTGTGCTTGATCAAGATTAAAATCACCCACTAATACCAGTGGCGTATTGGGATACACCTCTTTCATCCATAACCAATACTCGGCCAGCGCTTTTATCTCGGGCGTGCGGTCTTTCACACTCTTGCCATACAAAATATGCACGGTTCCTATAGCCAGATCGCTATTGTCTTTTTTAGATTTAAATCTGGCCGAGAAGGGCTCACGAATAAAGCGATCTTGCTTATCTAAATACACCACGGCGCCGTCTTGGTAACTTATTGCCGACTCGCGCCACACAAAGGCATACATTTCTTTATAACTTTTTGACCCCACGCCGTGCGACACTAAATGACGCCAAGGCTCGCCAGTTTGTTTTTCTAATGCCTGCTCCAAGGTGGCGATACCCGCTTCTGTCATCACTTCTTGCACCGCTAATAAATCAACTTTACTGGCAATGGTTGCTAATGCCGCAAAGCTCTTATGCTCGCCATGACCGAGGCGTTGAATGTTCCAAGAGCCCACCACAATATCACTGGCAAACACACTTAAGGCGGGCAGCAAGACCCCGCAGACAGCAAAAATAGCCGCGATACTATAGCGACTCAGGGTACGTAAAATAATCATATCAATCGTTATGTTCCTGAAGATGAAAGTGAGTAATAAAGCCTGGCGTTGAGACGTTAATTGTCTTGCTGACGCAGGTCAGGATCTGTTTTATCGGTTGTTTTTTTAGCTGAACGCTGACGACCTGTCTCTTAGTCACCTCTTTTTGTTGTGCTTAATGGCGATGTCAGGCAGAGCGCACCGCTCCTCCGACTCGCCGTAAACCCATCCATGGGGGCTCAAGCCGCGCCATCCTTGGCGCGGATGGTCGGCTGAGCCGACGCCCTCTACCTTCCCACTTGGCTCAAAGCTAGGTGTTGGTACTCTCTGCTGGCTCAATATCACCGGAAGAGGCGGTGGGCATTGTCGGAGTCAACCGTCAAATGCCATGGACGGCATTTGCCGAGCGCCGCATGGAGGCAGCTTAAGCGAGTTGACGGAGGCAAACCACGGCATCTTCGTGCTTTACTGACTTGTGACTAAGGGAAGGCTGACGGCTTAAAACTGACCGCTATTGCCGCTTCAATACCCCATTGCAGTGCAGGCACAGGTAGCGCTGTTGGGCGCGCAGTATCTTGTTGTGGCGGCGCAGCGTCAATTGATGACTACGACACGCGCACTGGTAGCTGAAAGTAGGGGAGACCTTAGTGGTGTCTAACCGATGGCGGGTACGCGGCGTGAGTTTAAATACCGACTGCATAATATGCTGCCACTCGCGCCCGTGGGGTTTAACCTTGCCATAGCAGGCGAAGGCCACGAGGTGCGCCACTTCATGAGGCACAATTTCCGCCATAAACTCCGCTTCATTATCGGCCAACAGTACCGGATTAAAGCGCAGCTCCCAGCGCTCCAGCCACGCCGATCCGGCAATGCGGCCGCCTTGATTAAAGCGCACCAAAGGTTGAGCAAATTCCCGCGCGAGTTCTGCTGATGCCAACTGCATGCAGTCTTGTACACGGGTAATGATCCGTTGTTGTAAATCAGAGGTCATATGCACATATTTATTCAGCGTAAGGCGTGAGGAGATAGGGGGTAAGCACTTCTCACCTCATGCCTCACTTTTTCCACATTAAAAAAGGGAAGCGTTAGCTTCCCTTTTGATCTGGCGTTTGGCTGGCTTATTTTAAGCCGGCGGCATCGCGCAGTAAGTCGGCTTTGTCGGTTGCTTCCCACGAGAACTCTTCACGACCAAAGTGACCGTAGGCGGCGGTAGACTGATAAATCGGGCGATTCAAGTCCAGCATTTGGATAAGGCCATACGGGCGCAGATCAAAATACTCACGCACTAAGGCATCAATCAAATCTTCTGCCACTTTGCCGGTGCCAAAGGTTTCTACGCTGATTGAGGTAGGCTCAGCCACACCAATGGCGTAAGACACTTGAATTTCACAGCGATCCGCAAGGCCGGCAGCAACTATGTTTTTCGCGACATAACGAGCGGCGTAGGCGGCAGAGCGGTCAACTTTAGACGGATCTTTACCAGAGAAAGCACCGCCACCGTGGCGAGCCATGCCGCCGTAGGTATCAACGATTATCTTACGACCGGTCAAACCACAGTCACCCACAGGGCCGCCAATAATAAACTGACCCGTGGGGTTGATGAAATACTTGGTGTTCTTGGTCAACCATTCGGCCGGTAATACCGGTTTAATAATGGTGTCCATCACGGCTTCGCGCAGCGTGGCTTGATCAATCTCAGGGGAATGTTGGGTAGACAATACGACCGCATCAATCGCCGTCGGCTTGCCCGCCTCATCATACACAAAGGTGATTTGTGCCTTGGCATCGGGGCGCAACCAAGTTAACTCTTTGGACTTGCGCACTTCTGCTTGGCGCTTCATCAACTTATGTGCATAAGTAATGGGAGCTGGCATCAATACGTCGGTTTCGTTGGAGGCATAACCAAACATCAAGCCTTGGTCACCGGCACCTTGAGCGTAAGGGTCTACGTCTTCACGATCCACGCCCATGGCGATATCGGGAGATTGCTTACCGATAGCGTTTAATACCGCACAGCTGGCGCCGTCAAAACCCATGTCTGAGCTGGTATAACCAATGTCGCTCACGGTTTTGCGTACTAAGTCTTCGATATCTACCCAAGCGCTGGTAGTCACTTCACCGCCAACAATGACCATGCCGGTTTTAACGAAACTTTCGCACGCCACGCGCGCTTTAGGGTCTTGCTCGATAATGGCGTCCAGTACCGTATCAGAGATCTGGTCGGCAATTTTATCCGGATGACCTTCGGAAACGGACTCGGAGGTAAATAGTTTGGCCATGATGACTTCCTAACTTAACAAAAAATTTAAGTGCGTTATACGCGCTTTCCTTCAATCCAATCACAGCAAGACTGGCGTTTGGTGTGGCGGTATTAACATCTAGACGGCCATTCTAAAGAGGCGAGCCGTCGATTACCAGTAAAATGTCGTAGCCCTCTGCATTATTGGCGACGGCTATGGCGCTTATTCGCCTGCGTAATCCACAGATGCAGTGCGCATGAGATTAAATTTGCGCCGCCTAGCAGTCTTTGGGACAATACCGCCGTTTTACACCCTCAAATTACCTAACTGTCTCAGGAGATGTTGATGCCTTCTCGTCAAGTGCTGGCTAATGCCGTGCGCGCACTCAGTATGGATGCGGTACAAAAAGCCAATTCCGGTCACCCCGGCGCCCCTATGGGCATGGCGGATATTGCCGAGGTGTTGTGGCGCCATTACCTTAAGCACAACCCCAGTAATCCAAACTGGGCCGATCGGGACCGCTTTATCTTGTCCAACGGTCACGGCTCCATGTTGTTGTACTCCTTGCTGCACCTGACGGGCTATGAGTTATCCATTGAAGATCTGAAACAGTTCCGCCAACTGCATTCTAAAACCCCAGGTCATCCGGAATACGGTTATGCGCCGGGTATAGAAACCACCACAGGCCCCTTAGGCCAAGGCATCACCAATGCCGTGGGCATGGCGATTGCAGAAAAATCTCTGGCCGCGCAGTTTAACCGCCCGGGTCATGATGTAGTCGATCACCACACCTACACCTTTTTAGGTGATGGCTGCTTAATGGAAGGTATTTCTCACGAAGCCTGTTCATTGGCCGGCACTTTAGGTTTAGGCAAGTTGATCGCCTTTTGGGATGACAACGGCATCTCTATCGATGGCGAAGTGGATGGCTGGTTTAGTGACGATACCCCTAAGCGTTTTGAAGCTTACGGCTGGCAGGTGATTGCCGACGTTGACGGCCACGATAGCGCAGCACTCACTGCCGCCATCGATGCCGCCCGCGCCGACACCTCTCGCCCAACCCTAATTTGCTGCAAAACCGTCATCGGTTTTGGCTCGCCTAACAAAGGTGGCACCCATGACTGTCACGGTGCTCCTCTGGGAGAGGCCGAAATCGTTGCTACTCGCGCGCAGTTAGGTTGGGAACACGCTCCTTTTGACATTCCTGCCGATATTTATGCCGAGTGGGATGCCAAAGAAAAAGGTGCGGCTGCTGAAAGTAAGTGGAATAAAGCGTTTGCTGCTTATCAAGCAGCTCACCCTGAATTAGCCGCCGAGTTTAGTCGTCGTGTGAGCGGCGAGCTGCCAGCAGATTGGGCACAAACCAGTAGCGACTTTATTAAAAATCTGCAAGCTAATCCCGCAAACATCGCCACCCGTAAAGCGTCACAAAACTCACTCGATGCCTTTGGTACTATTTTGCCTGAGCTGTTGGGCGGCAGTGCCGATTTAGCCCCATCTAACCTGACCATACACAAAGCGTCTCAGGCGATAAGTGCGGAAGATTTCAGCGGTAACTACCTGCACTATGGCGTGCGTGAATTTGGCATGAGTGCCATCATGAACGGCGTGGCCTTGCACGGCGGTTTTATCCCCTACGGCGGCACTTTTTTGATGTTTGTGGAATATGCGCGTAATGCCTTGCGCATGGCCGCCCTCATGAAGCAACGCGCCATTTTCGTTTACACCCACGACTCTATCGGTTTGGGTGAAGACGGCCCAACCCATCAGCCGGTTGAGCAAATTGCCTCATTGCGCTTAACGCCGAACATGAGCACTTGGCGCCCATGCGATCAGGTAGAATCTGCCGTCGCGTGGAAGTCCGCTATTGAGCGTAAAGATGGCCCTACGTCTTTGATTTTCTCTCGTCAGAACTTAGGCCAAATTGAGCGTAACGAGCAGCAATTGAGTGATGTGGCCAAGGGCGGCTATGTGCTTAAAGACTGCGCGGGCCAGCCTGAGCTAATCATTATCGCCACCGGTTCAGAAGTTGAACTGGCCGTCGCGGGTTATGAGCAACTGACCGCACAAGGCAAGCAAGTGCGCGTAGTTTCACTGCCGTGTACTGACTTATTTGATGCGCAATCAGCTGCATATAAAGAGAGCGTATTGCCAGCAGCCGTATCTAAGCGTTTGGCCGTAGAAGCGGGCATCGCCGATTACTGGTTTAAGTATGTCGGCCTAAATGGCGACATCATCGGCATGCACACTTTCGGTGAGTCAGCACCTGCGGGTGAGCTGTTCAAGCTGTTTGGTTTTACCGTTGACAACGTAGTCGAAAAAGCGAATGCGCTGTTAGCTAAATAAAAGTAGCTGGCTAAGTAAGTAAATTAGCTAAGCGTATTAATAAAAACCGGCCTTTAGGCCGGTTTTTTTATGGGCGAAGGGCAGGGCTGAATTATATTTTTATGTATCCTGCCGCTTTCCCATCTCAGCGGGATTTTTTGATGGAGGTATTCGCTTAGAGGCAACAGAGTCACCTCCCGCGACACGCCATAAACCCATCCATGGGGGCTCGGGAAATGCCATCCCTGGCATTACACGGTCGTGGGAGGCTGATCTCTGTTGCCTCTCCTTAGGCACTGAGTTGACTGTAGAGCTCTCACAGAGAAATAAGTCTGGCGGATAATGCGATCCCTGCCGTTTCTCGGTTCATCTTGGATCAGACTGTAAGTGTAATCGCAGTGTGCATGGTTATTTTTATCGGCAACATTTAATTGAACTTTATCCTAATCCCGTCCAAAATGGCCTCATTTGAAAAACCATGCTAGATGTGTGTGAATAGGTTTTAAATTATGGTGCGGAGCGCCTAGTTTATTTTTCGGCACAAGTGCCTGTTTTACTGCAAGCCGTTACTTACATGTGCTCATATTTTTTTTTGAAAGAACTTAATAATCAGATGCTTGTAGTTGTTGTGTTTGTTGATAACGAGCACAACCAAAGAGCAATACGAGCATGAATGTATACGCGCATGCGCAGTATTAAAATGTTATAGCGATAGGGGGTAAAAATGATTTGGGAGTCCTCCTGTTGGAAAGAGCCCTTACTTGAAAGTGCATTTCGATTAGAGAAATTCAGTACTTCGACTGAAGTTGATGAAGCAGAGTTTGTAGAAGTTGAAAAAGATGTATTTATCGGGTTCTATGCGATCAGGAAGCTTATGGATACGGCAAAAATTTCAGACTCAACTAAAAATATTGATATAGCGCTAGGATGTTTTCCCAATTTAAAACCCGTCGATTATATGAACTGGCACAAAGTCGATGAGTTATACGATCTTAGCAGTAAACAGCGCGAAACCAAAACCCTCAGAGCTCTTTGTAATTTTATTGTACACAGTTATGTCTTCATGCCAGAGCTATCGGATGATGGCCGTCTGGCAAGTTTTTATGTGACTTCTGATAAAGATAGAAATAAAAAGCTATATTCAATTTTAATTACGCAAATTGTTGAGATATTCAAGTTGGTTGGAAACGACTATCCAAGTAGCACTAAGATTACAAGAAACTCTAAAACGGGTGACTGGATTATAGAGTCGTGGTAAAAGTTGCTATAACAAGGCGCTCAAGCTTTGGGCGCAGCGAGCTGCGCCGCTTAGTTTAGCGTTACACGGTACATAAAATGAACAAATTTTTGAACAATGGTTATCACAAGGTCTTTACTCGTTGGTCGGTTGCTATTTTGCTGCTGGCAACATTCAACATATATGCACCACCTGTGTCGGCCGATAGCTCCTCTCCGTTGCTAGCGGCTTACTATGACAATTTTCTCGCTATATGCGGAACCAAGGTCTACGCATGGAGTGACTTTAATGCGCCACAGGAGAGCTTTTCAGGCGTTATTCAGGTCGGTGTGGGTAAACGAAATCGATATGCACTGACAGATCAGCACAAGCTACTCGTCTGGGAAGAAGACCCAACGAGAAGCAAAGTTTTGATGGAAAATGTGAAATCTTTTTACGCAGGGAAATCGGGTCTATTTGTGATTCGCAATGATGACTCTTTGTGGAATATTCAGACGAAAGACCTGCTAGGTTTTGGTGAAAACCTTTCTATGGACTTTCTGCCTATTGCTCGCAACGTGATTACAGCGTCCATAGGAGATAGCGCCAATTATTATGTTACTCGAGGAGGGGCTTTGTTGGTGCAAGGCTTGGCACACCGAGGGCAATACGGTGATGGTAAGCTCACTTCAACAGATGACTACATCCAAACCTCAGAATATGTGGTTCAGGTTGCATCACATACAGGACACGCCCTCGTTCTAAAGCAAGACGGCAGTGTTTGGGGAACGGGTGGTAATATCTATGGGCCTTTGGGCCATCACGGTTATGGTGATAAAGCCACTCAATGGGGGCGTATTATGGATGGAGCCAACGCTATCGCTACAGGTAGTAGCCATTCGCTTGCGATAACACCGGATGGCAGTCTTTGGGTTTGGGGGCGCAATGAAAGTCTTGAGCCGAGAAAAGTCATGTCTGAAGTCATCGCGGTGGCGGCAGGTAGCCGAAGTACCATTGCGCTCGCTAAAAACGCCCTATGGCAATGGAACACTGGTGGAAACCCAAAAAGAATCATGAGTTGCAGATGATGTGCATTAATGGCTTATAGGCGTATAACAAGGCATTTAAAGCGGGGAACTACCTTTAATCGAGTGGTATTGTTAGACGAAGCTGAAAAAGTTAGCAGGGTAGATAAACGTGCAAAACTGCTCGTTTTACTGATATTAGGTTATGCTTTAAACCTGTGATTATTTAAAAGCTAAGGATTCAGCTATGAATACGCCACAATCAGATCATATCCCTCAAGAAGCATTCGATTGGTACGATGAATATGCACATGGTTTAATGGATAGACGGACTTTTATGAATAAACTCGGTGGATTAGCGGCTCTTGGCTTTTCTATGAGTGTTTTAACCTCAGCTTTATTACCTAATTATGCGCTCGCAGAGCAAGTATCCTTTAATGATGAAGATATAAAATCCACCTATGAAGAATTTGACTCGCCTGATGGTCACGGCACAGGCAGAGGTTATCTAGTGGTGCCTAAAAACCGAGACGCTAAGCTGCCTGTGGTGTTGGTCATACACGAAAATCGTGGCTTAAACCCCTATATTGAAGATGTGGCAAGACGACTCGCTAAAGTGGGCTTTATCGCCTTTGCACCTGATGCGTTATTTCCTTTAGGCGGCTACCCAGGTAACGACGATGAAGGGCGTGCCATGCAAGAAACTATGGATAGAGCTAAAATTCAAAATGATTTTTTAGCCGCCGCATACTTTTTAAAGTCGCACGACAATAGTAACGGTAAATTAGGCGCGGTTGGTTTTTGTTTTGGTGGCTATATTGTAAATTATTTAGCTGCGGTTGATGCCTCTCTTCTGAGTGCGGGTGTGCCGTTTTATGGAACGCCTGCAAGCAAAAACTTACGTAAAAATATTAAAGCACCGCTTATTATCCAATTGGCTGAACTCGATAAACGCGTTAATGATACCTGGCCTGAGTACGAGCAAGACTTAAAAGAAAATGGTGTGGAATATACAATGCACATGTATAAAGGTGCTAACCATGGTTTTCATAATGACTCAACAGCTCGATATGATGAAGTAAATGCAGAGCTTGCATGGCAACGCACCATTGAATTTTTTAATGAAAAATTAACTTAATATTTTTTGTGGCGTATTGGCTGTGCTTATCCCGTTGTGCATTCTTAAAGTGGTATTAATGACGCAGCTTCAACGCGGCCTCTTGAGAGAATAGGGCCGCAGTTATAATAGCGAAAAACTAACAAAAGCGGGCTATTCGTTTTGCTCTATTTCAGCCTGTTTTTTAGCCTTTAATGTAGTATTAATATTTTTGTTGTATGGTGCTGAACGGCTATTAGCGTTTTATAATGCTGATGTCTTCTTAATATTCGCAGTTTAATGATATTATCGTCGCCGTTTTTCCTCACCTAAGTCTTACCATGAGAAGCAACCATTAATGAAAACCCTGATCCAACCACTCTTCCAGCGTCACTGGAATCCTTATCTCGTGCTGTTTATGGCCGGTTTACTCAGCGCCTTGTACTTCGGCCTTACGTCCACTGTATGGGCCGTGACCGGTGAGTTCACGCGTCTTGGCGGCGATGTGTTACTGCTGCTCGGCGTCGATGTTTCCGATTGGCAATATTTCGGCATGGTGAAATTACAAGGCTCAACATGGAGCCGACCCGATGGCTGGATTGTGTGGGGCATGTTTATCGGTGCGCTGATCATGGTGCTACTGAGCAATAGTTTTAAAATTCGCCTGCCACAGCAAAAGCGCCGTTATGTGCAAGGGCTGCTTGGCGGCATTATTGCCGGCTTTGGTGCGCGTTTAGCGCTGGGCTGCAACTTGGCGGCGTTTTTCACCGGTGTACCGCAATTCTCACTGCACTCGTGGATTTTTATTGTCGCGACCGGCATAGGTACTTTTTTTGGTGCCAAACTGACCAAAACGCGTTGGTGGAAAGGCCGCCCCTCGTTAACGCGCGGGGCGGCACAGCCCTCTCAAGTTAACACGCGGATTATCCAACCTTATATAGGTGGAGTTATCGCCATTGCCTACCTAGGTTTGATGGTTTACTTCTTTGCTTCTGGGCAAAAACTGCTCGGGTTGGGTGCGCTGTTTGGTTTGGCGTTTGGCATCTTGATTGAACGCGGGCAAATCTGCTTTACTGCCGCCTTTCGCGATCTGTTTTTGGTGGGTCGCAGCTTAATGGCCAAGGCGATTATTGTCGGCATGGCAGTTAGCTCTGTGCTCACCTTCATCGTTATTGCTGTTTACGGCTTAACACCGATCACCCAAATTGCGGCACTCAGCACACTGGTGGGCGGCGCCTTGTTTGGCTTTGGCATTGTGATGGCATCAGGTTGCGAAACCGGCATGATGTATCGACTAATGGAAGGGCAGGTGCTGTTCTTACCTGTGTTCATTGGCAATATTATTGGCGCTACTTTTCTGGCTTATGCTTGGGATCATCTTGGCGTTTATGATGTGTTGGTGAGTAATGGTGCCAAAATTAACTTGATGAATACCATAGGTCCCGTTGGTGCCATTCTCGCCACGCTATTCATGTTAGGCGGACTGTATGCGTTAACTGTGTATAGAGAGCGCAGCTATCATCGCAATTTGGAATTGAAAAGAGGTACTGAACAATATGCAAACTAACAAAGAAGCAGATTTCACACTGGATTTGCGCGGTGAGTCTTGTCCTTATCCCGTTATCTATACCCTAGAAGCACTGGCAGACATGAACAAAGGCGAGCTGTTACAGGTGATCACCGATTGCCCTGGCTCTTTTCGTAATGTACCTGAAGAAGCGCTGGCTCACGGCTATACCTTTGCCCAAGAGCCAGTGAAAAACGGCCAAGAATATCTTTTTTATATTTATGCTTAAAATTTACGCATAACTGTTTACGGATAACTGTTTACACATAGCTGTATAGCCGCAAAGAATGACTATGAAGCCGCTTCTTTCATGCCAAGAGGTGGCTTTCGACAACCATCAGTATTAAGCCGTCAGTTAAAGAATTAGCGCTAACGTCGAGTTGGCTTTAGAGATTGATGACTAATAATGATGTTGTAAAAAATATGGCCATATTTTTTAGCAGCAGCTGTGCTTGGTAAGAAATACGCCCTGCATTTCATTTATGAACTCTCTAAGCAGAATATTCTGCACATTTCAATATTTCAATATTTCATTGTGCACAGCTTTCTTTAGAATTCTTATCGAGCCGCGCTTTTACTGCGATGCTAATCCTGTGGTTATGGATTTTTCACTCTGATTTTTTAGATAAACAGCTTCTAGTGGTAAAGTGGTTGTCGGGAACCATAATAATTTAAAAATTTTAAATGTACGAAATACTTGAATGTATGCGATCTAATGCGTATATATGTCTCGCATATAAAGGTGCGGGTTAATCCGAGTATAGGATAACGTTAGATGGCATATACCCCGGCGCTATCTAAAAAATAATGGGGCTATATAGAAAGGAAAAAACATGAATTGGTATCTTGATGTATTGAAAAACTACGCCACATTTGGTGGTCGCGCGCGCAGAAAAGAATACTGGATGTTCATTTTATTTAATATCATCATCAGTATAGTTCTTGGTTTTATCGATGGTCTTATCGGTACGTACAACATAGAATCGGGTTTTGGTTTACTCAGTGGACTTTACTCATTAGCGATTTTGATCCCGAGCTTAGCCGTATCTATACGTAGACTGCATGATACCGATCGCAGTGGTTGGTGGTTGCTAATTGGATTCATTCCTTTGATTGGTGCTATTGTGCTGTTGGTGTTTATGCTGTTAGACAGCACTCCTGAGCAAAATAAGTTCGGTGCTAACCCCAAAGAAAGTTTCGCTTACTAAATTTTATTCAGCGGGTAGCGTTCAGTTGCTACCCGTTTTTTCATGCGCGCTGTGTAGTTATTTTTCTCTCATTAATTAAAGAGCCAATATATGACATTAAATAATTCGGTTATCAAATCCTTGTGTGTATCAGCACTCTTGTTACCTTTTACTCACGCATTTGCCGAGTCTAGTATCTCTGCCCATTATCAAACGTGCATGGATGCGGTAGATTTTGGTAGTTTTAAAAACTCCCAATGGGCAGCGTGCGCCGAACAAGAATTGCAGCGTCAAGATGTCATCTTAAATGCTGAATACAATAAATTAAGAAAAACGCTTTCTGCCGAGCAAAAGCAGTCGTTAACTACCGCGCAAAAATCTTGGCTAACGTTCAGAGAAAATTGGTGTAAGTTCGAAGAGGTGGGCCCAGGTGCACCCGGCGGTATCGCGAGCTATGGTTTTTGTATGGTTGAGTTAACAGATAAACAGATTGAGGCCATTAAAGGCTTTCAATTCTAAAGGTGCCCGCTACTAACGGGGGATTCGAGATTTATGTTGCAGGCTTCTGGCATGCTCACCATCAGTAAGGCAAGGGCGCTTAATTAGACAGCTCTTGCTCGTTACCGTTAGAGGAAAACAAATACAGGGCTAATGCGCCCTGTATTTTACTGACGCCGTTTTATTGCTTTTCGCTTTGTTTCTCGTTTTGCTTCAGCCAAGTAATCAAGTTGTCTTCAGACATGGGGCGGGCGCGTAAGTAACCTTGATAAGTATCGCAGTTAAGCTCGGCCAAGGCGGCCAGCTGTGCAGGTGTTTCTACGCCTTCGGCGACCACCACCATGTTTAAAGTGCGGGCTAACTCCAGTAGGCAGGTAATAATGGCTTTGTCTTGTGGGCGTTCGGCCACGTACTGAATAAAGGCGCGATCTAATTTAAGTTCATCTACTGGTAATTCTCGTAAATACGCGAACGAGGAATAACCGGTGCCAAAATCATCAATCGAGATATTCACGCCCAGCGATTTAATGCGCGCCATGCGACTGCGGCTCTCGGGCAAGTTTTCTAAAAAAACGCCCTCGGTGACTTCCAACGTTAAATGATGGCGACAGCTGGGATATTGGTGCATAAGCAGCGACAGCTGAGAAATAAAGTCTGGGCTATTAAAGTGTCGGGCACTGATATTAACGGACAAGCGCTCGGGGCGATTGGCTAAGGCTTGCCAAGCGTCAAAACGTACGCAGGCTTGCTGTAAGACCCAGCTGCCAATATCGCAAATTAATGAGGTTTCTTCGGCAATGGGAATAAACACAGAGGGCGGTATTGGCAGCCGACCTTCGGGTAACCAGCGCAATAATACTTCGACGCCAGATAGCTGATTATCCACGACCCGCTGCTGCGGTTGAAAATACAGCTCCAGCTCGTTGTTGATCAGTGCTTGCTGTAACGCATTAGCCAGCGCCAAGCGTTCTTGAATTTCATCGGCCATTTCTTGGCTAAAAAATACATGGCTACCCGGTGCCACTTGCTTGGCGATATGATTGGCGGTGTCTGCTTGGCGCAAGTATTCCTCTAAACCCAGCCCCGCTACCGGAAATAAGCTGATGCCAATACTGGTGCTCACATGCAAACGTAGGCTTTCAAACTGAAACGGCAGTAAAAACTGCTCGCCTAAACTGTGCGCCAATTGCTCGGCGCGCGTTTTAGCTTGGGTGTAGCCATGGCCTAACCGGGGGCAAAGCAGCACAAACTCATCGCTGCCAATGCGCGCTAAGCTAACACCGTCAATTCGTGCGCTAAATTGCCTTAAACGCTCGGCCACCTGAATTAATAAACTGTCGCCAATGCGATAACCGAGCGAGTCATTAATGCTTTTAAAACCATCCAAATCGAGCAGTAATAAGGCGCCGCGGCTGGATTCTTCTTCTGCTTGCGCTATGGTGTGGCTGATGTGGTCAACCATATAATGACGATTGTGCAAACCGGTGAGCTTATCGAAATAGGCCATGGTTTCTATACGTTGCTGAGTCAGCTTTTGCTCGGATAAATCCTCTACATCACACACATAATGCACAACGCCAAGTTTATCTTTCACCTGTGACATACGCAGTGCTACGGGTACTGTTTGACCGTCGGCTCGCGTGAGCTGTTGCTCGCCGTACCAGGTCTGGTGCTGCTCTAAGCTGTGCGTAATGGTGTCTATACCGGCGTGAAAAGGGGTGTCGGTGCGCAAGCTTAAGGCCGAGCGGCCCAGTAAATTATTACATAAATAGCCACTGAGTTTTATAAACGCTTGATTGGCGCGCTGAATATGCAGCTCGCTGTCGGTAATAAATTGGCCTTGTTGGGCATCAAATGCCACCGCCGCTACCATGAGTGTTTCTTGATCGCGCCGGCGTAATAATTCCGCGGCCACTCGGTATTCTAACTGCTCTAATACGGATTGCAGCTGGCTGGACGCAGGTAAGGCTTGTTTAAAAAATAAGGCTAATTTACCTACCGTATTGTGATCCGAGTCTTTGACTGACAGCCCCACATAGGCCTGAATGTTGTGTTTTTTCAGTAGGGGCGCATGCGGGAAGATAGCGGTTACATTTTGGTGATAGATAACAACGTTTTGTGTTTGATTCGCATTTTCTTGGCAGGGAGTGCCCGCCAAGGTTGAGCTAAAGGGCGGCTGCAGTTCGCCATTGATGGCACAAGACACCACCCGCACTTTTTCTTGAGAGGCAGAGATCAAGCCCACCATCGCAATATCTGCCTGAAACATGCGGCTTAATTGCAACATCAATTGATTAAAAAAATCTTGCCCGGTGTGGCGTAATAAAATGGGCGCAAGCTCTGCTAACTGCTGGTCTAGGGTGCTTGATAGCTCAGGTTTAACCGGCTGGCTGATAAGCTCGGCGAGTTGCGCGGCTAGGCTGGCCACAAACTGCATATCTGAGGGAGTGACCGCCGCGCGCGGGCGGGCGTATTCTAAGCTCAGTACGCCGATTAATCTTCTCTCCAGCAGCAGCGGCACATCGAGGCGATGCACTATGCCGTCGGTTGCTAAGTAATTGAAGGCACTCAGCAGCGGCTGTTCGGCACAGTGGCTGTAACTCAAGGCGCCTCTTTGTTGCAAGGTGCGCAAATAATGGCGCTCGGCCTTTACGGGCTGAAAATTAAAGGTCATGCCTTGGCTATAGAGCGGGCGCAGCACTTCGTCATCATGATAGTGGCGCCACAAGATCACCCGATCCGCATGTTGCTCATCCAACAAGCTATCCATTAACTCCGGCATGCTAAACCCCGGGCGTTGCGGGTCTTGCCACTGCTGGGCTAATTGCCACTCGGTCAGGCCCAGTTGGTCGCATTGCTGATGGGCGGCCATATCGGCACTGAGCAACCAGTGATGGTTGTCCACTGGGGCTAAATGGCAGATCCAGCGCCGCTCCTTAATGGTGAGCGCTAAGCGGGTGGCGGCGCCGGTGGCGCACACTTGCTCAAGTTGGCGTCTATCGTTTTCAGACAACTGACTTAACAGTGACTGTGTTGCATCGGGTAGGTGTAATGGATCGCTAGGTTCTGCTGTTAATGGCGTCAGATAAAACTGTGCGTCTAAACGGAAAAAACAGAGCTGATGCAACGGACGATATAATGCAGGTAACTGCATATTATGGCGATTCCTTGTGAGTTCGCACAGCTTAAGGCGAGATATGCGGCGATATGAGTTAACAGGCTGCGCCATTGTAAGTAATACGCCTTAAGTTGGCCATGCTGAGCGTGTAATAAGTACAAATAACTCAAATAGTTAAACAAACAGGCTAGCTTGGCTCCATAAATAAGATGTTGCTAATGTATGGGTGGCTAGTATGATTAGGATCATCTAATTTAGTGAGGTGTATTTATGACGATTATCAATTTCACGCCTTGGTCTGCTTTATTGGGCGGAGTCAGCATTGGGCTGGGCGCCTTATTGCTGTTACTGGGTGCGGGAAAAGTGGCTGGTATCAGCGGCATTATTGCGGGCTTAGGTCGTGCAAACAGGGATCAGCACGCCGATAAGAGCTGGCGCTTGGCTTTTTTACTGGGGTTGGTATTGGTACCGACAGTTTTGTTTGCTAGCCAACAAATTGCCGTGCCCAATTTGGCGGAGTTTTCGGTCATTAAGTTGGTATTAGCCGGCTTGTTGGTGGGCATAGGTACGCGCCTTGGCAATGGCTGCACCAGTGGTCATGGTATTTGTGGTATGGGGCGTTTTTCTAGGCGCTCTCTCGTCGCGACCTTAGTGTTTATGGCGGCTGGCATGGTGACGGTGACCTTGCTTGGTCCAGGGGCATGAAAAAGAGGGAGGTTAGCGCCATGAAGACGAAGAACACAGCTTTGTTATTGATATCCTTAGTAGCGGGCGCCTTATTTGGGCTAGGCATAGCCGTATCCGGCATGATAAATCCGGCTAAGGTGCAGGGGTTTTTAAATATCACCGGCAACTGGGATCCCAGCCTTGCCTTGGTGATGGGCGGTGCGCTTGGTGTGTTTGCCACCGGTTATGGGTGGTGGACGCGCACAGGCCGTGTGCAGTGTGCCATAGGCTGCGACTTGCCTAAGGTGCCAGCGCCAATAATTGATAAGCGCTTAATCATAGGTGCAGCCACGTTTGGCGTGGGCTGGGGCTTGGTGGGCATTTGTCCTGGGCCGGCCATCGGCTTGCTCGGCAGTTTGCAGTGGCAGGCGGGCGTGTTTGTGCTCGCCATGCTGGCTGGATTTTGGTTGGTGGGGAAGTTCAGCAAGTAGCGCCAAGCTCCAAGCTAAGAAAATATAAGTGCTGTTTTTGCCACGGAATACACGGAATTACACAGAAAAAAGCAACAACAGATAATGCTTATATGGTAAGAGCTTACCGTTAATCATTGTTACTTGGTTACTGTTTTTTCGTCCGTGTTGTTCCGTGTATTCCGTGGCGAGAGAGTCTTTAGTTACTGGTTTTAGCTTGGCGCCTGGTGCTAGGCGCTCGGTGCTTATTTTTCAGTTAAATAATTCAATACTACTTCGTGGTGGTCTTTGGTTTTAAACTTGTCGAACACGTGTGCCACTGTGCCAGACTCATCAATCAAGAAACTAATGCGGTGAATACCGTCGTACTCTTTACCCATAAACTTCTTGAGTCCCCATACACCAAAGGCGTCGGCCACGGCGTGGTCTTCGTCAGAAAGTAGCATGAAGTTTAGCGCCTCTTTTTCTTCAAATTTCTTTAGGCGCGCCACCGGATCAGGGCTAATGCCCAACACGACAGTATTAAGTGCGGCCAGCTCAGCTTGGCTATCGCGAAGGCTGCAGGCTTGCACTTTACAGCCTGGGGTCATGGCTTTAGGATAAAAATAAACCAAGACTTTTTGACCACTAAAGTCACTTAAGCTCACGGCCCGACCATTTTGGTCGTGTAGGGTAAAGGCGGGGGCAGGGCTGCCAGCAGGTAAATAAGTCATGATATTTATCCAATTGATGAGAAAGAGATGAGGTTGATCCTAGCATAAATTGCGTTGGTCTCCAGCGGCTCTCTTGTATTCATCCCTTGCCACCACTACCATAACCCCTCATTTTAGCCTTACTGTTTAAGCTGGCCACAGACCTGCGCTATTTAAGGTGCTAGCCCCGATTGCTATGGCTCACTCTGTAGTCATGGTTTTATAGCATTGTTTAATGGCATGGTTTCTTAGCGTGATTTTTTGAGTGCAGTTTTCTGGATAAGGTAAAGTGTTAGGCGCTGGATGAAGCTTGCGTTTATCATGGCCGCTTATCGTAAGACTCAGTACGCCAAGCACATAAGCTGAGTTAAACAAGATCAAGCATAACGAATAACCGCGTTTACCTTTGCCTAAATGGGAAATGTCTAACCGAGAAATGGATTTAAGCAAGTTGCCCCTGAACAATCAGGGTGTTAACCGGCAACGTAAGCGTTAATTAAAGCGGAGTGAATAGGGCGTGGACAAACTTTTGAATACAAACAAGATGATAATCAGCCTGCTGGCCGTCAGTGTGTTGGCTGGCTGTAGTAATCCCGAAAAGCGTGCGCAGGCGAATCGGGGGTTTGAATATGAAGATGCCAGCCTCAGAACCGCGGCGCTTATGATTCCCGCAGGGCTAGAAGCCCCCACGTTTAACAATGACTATGTGATCCCCAAAGCCAGCGCCCTCGAAAGTCAGGGTGTGACGGGCAAGGACGTAGACGTGCGTCCTCCGACTCAGGTGCTGCCCTTAGTGCGCGGCTCGCAAATACTCGAAAGCGGTACTGGGTTGTGGTTTTATCAACAGCGCCTAGATCAGCCCTTACAGCAAGAGCTCAACACGGCGCTGGCTGCTTTCTTTAAGGATAAAAAAGCCGATGCCAGTGAAACCGCCTTGGGTTGGAGCACGAATGGCAACCCCATTGGTAGCCCTAAACAACGCTTTAACTGGCAGCTGAGCGCCGATGAGGTACGTCGCGCGGTTTCGCTGCAGGTGACCCTAGTCGAGTCTGATGCGGCATCGAAGCAAAAGCCAGTGCTCGCTCAAACCAAGCAAAGAGACGAAGCCAGCATGATCAACGCCTTCTCGTTGGCCTATCAGCGTGAGCTTACCAAGCAGCAAGAACTGCTCGACAGAAGCCCGATCCAGTTAACGCTAGAGTCTACCCAAGGCCGTTTGTTAGTGAGTGAAGGCTATGACCGTAGCTGGAAACGCCTAGTGACCTTATTGCCGAAATTGGGCTTTGAACTCACCAATCGCCAGCAAGCCTTGGGCTATGTGGACGTTGAGTTTGACGGCATGAGAAAGGGCAAGTGGGAAGACTTAAAATTGCCTGCTTTAGATATTCCTGAGCAAGCCTACCGCGTGCAACTGGGTGACTTAGGCAGCCAAAGCAGCATTACTTTTAGTGATAAGAATAAAGTGCCGGTATCGAACGAGGTATTACGTAAATTGAGTAATACCTTAGTGCCCGCCTTTGAGCGCACCGACTTACTGCGTTAATGCGTTAATGCGTTAATGCGCTAATATGGCCAAGTACTCTGCACACAGCCCCGTTTTTCGGGGCTGTGTTGTTTGTGCGCTTAGCGCAATGTTGAATGCTTAATTTTTAATGTAGGCCAGAGCAGATCTCATCGCAGTCACATGGCTACTACTCGTGTTATTTTTTGTAGGCACCCGTCTCTTCGTTGAAGAGGACTTCGCCACTGTGTTGGGTTGGGCTCACCATTTACCAGTCATCATTCACCAATAAAAACTCAACCTTGTCTTTCAAGGCTCGGCGCTGGCCTGAATTTGGTACAATCCCGCTATGACCAATATAGAACAGGGCTTCCTGTTAACCCGCCACAGCCGCGATCGCCATGGTCGCAGTGAGATTATCTATTGGCTGAGCACCAATAAGGGGCCGGTGCGCCTGCAATTGTCTGGCGAGCGGCCGTTATTGATGGTGCCCATTAGTCAGCGTGCGCAGGCCGAGCACAACTTAACTCAGGCCAAATTAGTCTATCAGTGGGCGGAGCCGGGTTTGCAAACCCTAGAACTGGCCTCCGTGGCTGTGCTCTATTTTACCTGCATTGCCCAACACAAATCTGCCGCCGAAGCCTTGCGCGCAGCCGGCGTGAGTGTGTTTGAAGATGATATTCGCCTGCATGAGCGCTTCTTACTGAGCCGCTTTATTCGCGGCGGCGTGGCCTTTGTGGGTAAAGAACAAATTGGACACAGACAAATCAACCCAGCACCGAGCTTTCGCCACTTTACGCAAGCGCGTTTAAAACCCAGTGACTATGAGCCGCAATTTCGGGTGCTGTCTTTAGACATTGAATGCTCGGGCCAAGGTGAGCTGTATTCGATTGGCCTGTTTGGCGAAAATCTAGCCAGTGGTGGCTTAGGTGGTAACAACTTACATGAAGATAAGCTGGCGCGGGTATTGATGATAGGGCAGCCCGAGCCTGCAGAGACCGATATTCAGTGGCTGGCCAATGAAGCGGCGTTACTCACAGCACTCGAGCACACCTTAAGCCAATACGATCCAGACATCATTATCGGTTGGAACGTGGTGGGCTTTGATTTTAAGTTATTGCTACGTCGCGCCGCCTTGCACGGGCTGACGTTGCGTTTGGGGCGCGGCGGTGAGCCGGCTTTTATGCGCGAGTCGAGCTTTACCGGCCAAACCTTTATTAGCTTGGCGGGCCGGGTGGTGATAGACGGCATAGATGCATTAAAAACTGCCTGTTATCAGTTTGACAGTTTCAGCCTAGAAAACGTAGCACAACAGCTATTAGGGCGTGGCAAGCACACCGAAGACGTAGCCAATCGCTTAGCCACTATTACCCGCGATTTCTGGCAAAATAAGCCTAAACTGGCCGCCTATAACTTAGAAGATTGTCGCTTGGTGTGGGATATTTTCACCCGCACCCGCTTGCTGGATTTTCTGCGGTTACGCAGTCAACTCACGGGGCTGGAGCTGGATCGCATTGGTGGCTCTGTGGCGGCCTTTACGCAGGTATATTTACCGCATTTGCATCGTGCCGGCTACGTGGCGCCCAATTTGCCTGCCGGTGGTGACTTAGCCAGCCCAGGTGGCTATGTAATGGACTCACGACCAGGTTTGTATCGCCATGTCTTGGTCTTGGATTTTAAAAGCCTGTATCCGGCCATTATTCGCACCTTTCATATCGACCCGTTGGGTTTGGTGCTGGGGCTTCAAGAAGTGGATGCCATTCCGGGGTTTAGGGGCGCGCAATTTTCTCGCCACCAGCATTTTTTGCCGGCCATTATCAAACACTTATGGCAGGAGCGAGATCAAGCTAAACGCGACCAAGATCAAGCGCGTTCCCAAGCCATTAAGATCTTAATGAACTCCTTTTATGGCGTGCTGGGCTCGGGAGGTTGTCGTTTTTACGATACCCGTTTGGCCTCGTCCATTACCTTGCGTGGCCATGAAATCATGCAGCAAAGTGCCCGCTGGATAGGCGAGCAGGGGCACGAGGTGATTTACGGCGACACCGACTCCTTATTTGTGTTGCTTAAAGGTGAGCAAGACGAGCACAGCGGCAGTGCAGAAGGGCAACGCTTAGCCGCGCTGCTTACTCAGCAATGGCAACAAAAGTTAGCCACAGAGTTGCAATTAGACAGCCAACTAGAGCTGCAATTTGAGTGTTACTTTGCGCGCTTTTTAATGCCGACCATTCGCGGCCAAGAGCAAGGCTCAAAAAAGCGCTACGCCGGATTAAGCTGCCATAACGGAAACCACCAGCTGGTATTTAAAGGGCTAGAAACCGTGCGCTCCGACTGGACACAGCTGGCTAAGTATTTTCAAATGGAGCTATATCGGTTGGTGTTTAACGATGAGGATCCCAGCGATTTCGTGCGCACCACCTTGGAGAAAACCTTAAGCGGCGAGTTTGATGCGGATTTAGTGTATCGCAAGCGGCTGCGCAGGCCGCTGGCGCAATACGTGAAATCGCAACCCCCACAAGTGCGTGCCGCCCGCCAAGCCGACGAGCATAACGCTCGCCTCGGATTGCCGCTGCGCTATCAAAATAAAGGCATAATTTGTTATCTGATGACGGTGAATGGCCCAGAGCCCCAAGAATATGTGCAATCCGCCTTGGATTATCAGCATTACGTGGATAAGCAACTTAAGCCCGTGGCCGAGGCCATCTTGCCTTTTATCGGCTTAAATTTTGATGCCATCAGCGGCCAGCAGTTGGGGTTGTTTTAGGATTGGTAAAGAGTGAGGTAATGGGTAAAGAGCTAAACCGCGAGTCATCAGGCTCGCTCGCTACACCTCACGCCTCCCCCTTCACTCCTTACATAATTAAAAATCAAACAGCATCAGCATTTCGCCAAGATCGGGCCGCCATTGAAATTCGCGCATGTTAACGCACTGGCCACTAATGGCATTGCCTCTAAAGCTAATGCCTTCAGCCAGTAGCAACTGTCTTTGCTCAAGCCAAGCGGGGCTGCCTTTGGGTAAACTGATGCGGCCATTGGCACCCACCACGCGGTGCCAAGGCTGCTCAGTCATTTCTAATGTGCGCAATGTATGGCCCACTAAGCGGGCGCGGCCGGGCAAACCGGCTAAGTCGGCCAGTTGGCCGTACGTCACCACGCGACCATAGGGGACCAAAGCCAACAGCTTAAGGATCTTGGCTTGGCTTGCAGTGACCTGACTTGCAGTGACGGCCATAAATGGTGGCTTAGGAGAAAGTCCGAGTTAAGTCATTCAGCCCTTGGGAGCGGTTGAGCAGCTCTTTACTGGAGTCTTCAACCTGCGTTATTTTGCTTAAGTTAGCTGAAGAGGTGGTCGAAATCTGGTGTACGTTCTCACCGATTTCTTCCGCTACTTGTTGCTGCTGCTCGGCGGCGGACGATATTTCTACCGTAATGGCCACGATTTGATCTATTTCACCCAACACGCAGCTTAAGCTATTACTGCCGGCCTCGGCCGCCGCCACGCACTCTTGGCTGTGCGCCATATTGGTGTCCATCATCACATGCCACTTGGCCAGCGTTTGCTGAATGTGATTGATACTGGTTTGAATTTGTTCGGTGGCACCATGGGTACGCGTAGACAGCGCGCGTACTTCTTCGGCCACCACCGCAAAGCCACGACCATGCTCACCGGCGCGCGCCGCTTCAATGGCGGCATTTAAGGCTAACAAGTTGGTTTGATCGGCAATGCCCTGTATCTCACCCATTAAGGTACCAATGCGATTAGACTCTTCGGTTAATGCCAAGGTGGCAGCGGCGGCTTGTTTCGCTTCATCGGCCAAACCGACGATGCGCACTCGAGTTTGCTCAAGTTGCTCTTGCGTTAACTGGCATTGATGTTGAGCTTCTTCGGCATTGCTGGCCGCTTGCTGACTATTGCGTGTGATCTCATGGGCGGTAGCGGACATTTCAGTAATAGCCGCGGCAATTTGCTGGGTGTCACTGTCTTGCTGGCTTAAATCTTGGCGCGCCCCCGTCATGGCTGCGAGCATAGAGCTGGCCAGCCCTTTGAGGGAGCCGGTGGCATCATCCACGCGGCCCAAAATGGTGCGGGTGCGAGCTTGCCACATCTTTAAGTGATAATCGGCAATGGCATGGGGCGCATCACCGGAATACACCAAGCGCGAGATGCTGTCGTATTCCTTGGTTAAGTCATTTAAAAATTGACGAGTGCCTAACAATGACTTGCGATAGCAAACCGCCAGCCAAGCCATTGGCAATAAGCTCCAACCAAGGGTGCTCAGGTCGCCCATAGTGCCAATCACCGCCAACAAGGCCAGCAATCCCACCAGCGGCAAGCCAGATTTAACGGCGGCCAGCATGGGAGATGCGCTGCGTTTTTGTTGCTCTTGTTTAAGGAGTTGTCGATAGGCTTGGCTGGCAATGTCGCGCGTCTTGTCATTCAGCTTGGTGCGCACCGATTGATAACCGATAATTTTACCGCCTTCATAAATGGGCGTCACATACGCATCTACCCAATAATAGCGGCCGTCTTTACAACGGTTTTTTACGGCCCCGCGCCACGGGCGGCCAGCTTTGGCGTGCACCCATAAATCATGAAACGCGGCCTTGGGCATATCGGGATGGCGAATAATATTATGGTTCTTGCCCAGTAACTCTTCGGGTAAATATCCGGCAACTCGGCAAAAGATGTCATTGGTATAGGTGATCACACCACGTAAATCAGTGGTCGATACCAATTGCTCTTGGCTACTGTAGGTGACTTCTTCGTTTACTGTATGCTCATTACGTCTGTTCATAAGTTGCCGCTCTGCCATTAATGCCATTAATATCCTCCGATTATATCGACATTGAGATAATAAACTTGAATAAGTTCCTGTTTTATCTGATAGGCGTGCTGTCGGTGGGGGTAGCTGCACAACCGCTAATTAAAACGCGCTAAAAATAAGCAAGTTATTGTAAATTAAGGTCAATAATATTGATTTTTAACATTGCTGATGCCATCAAAGCGCCGCAGGCATTAAATTAAACTTAATTTTTAGCCTGGGTACTGGCTAGCCAGTCTTCATCTACTTGTATGTACCAGTTACCCTGCGAGTCGATAAAGTTTTGTCGGCGATCGTGACTGGCTCGGCTGCCTGTCATCCAACCCAGTTTGTGCTGAGGGCTAAAGTCACTACTGGGTGGCGCCGTGCCCCATTGGCCGCGCTCGCCACTGTTAGAGATAAAGTGCTGAGCGTGGGGCGGATAATAAAGACGGCCTTTTAGGATCAAACGCTTGTGCTGAGGCAATAAACCCAGTGCGGTCAGTTTGAGTGCTACCTGGGGATGATTACCCAACATCAGCTGGCCGTTAAGCATATGTTGGTGTTTACGCCGCAGTTTGTCGCGAGTGTTAATGCCAAAGGCATGATCGAAGGCATCTTCTTGCTGGCTGATCAGATAGAATTTAACGGCTAATTCCCAGTGCTCGACACGTTGGCTTTGTTGATCCCAAACTAAAAAATCGAAGGCGCCCACTGTGGTACCATCTACCACCTGTTGCCAGTTATGGGCCAACACTTGAAAGCGTGGGCTGTCGAGTAAGAAAAAATGCCACAAGGCTTCAAAATATAAACCGAGCCGCCGCTGGGGCGCACAATGTAAGTGCAGCACTTCAGGGTTTTGGTCGAGCGCCAATAATCGGGGCTGGTAGTCATTAAGTAGCCCTTGATACCAAGCATCACTGGGGGCGAGTGTGGAATCACGCACAGTGCCGGACAATAAATTAGGACTGGCCAAGGCCCAAGCCAAGTCACGAACGGTCGCGTCTGTGAGCTGCGCAAGTAAAGAAGATAAAGCAGTACTCATTTATGGGAACCTTTTGTTTTACAATGTATTTCTATTTTGCAGCAAACATGCGCGAGTAAGAAATCACAACTAATAATTAAGCACATTGGGGGCAATATGAATAATTTAGAACTTGAGCAGCACCTAAATGCTTTGCTCAACGTACAGGCTATCAAGGATTATTGCCCTAATGGCCTGCAAGTGGAAGGCAAAGCCGAGATCCACACCGTTATCACGGGGGTCACCGCCAGCCAAGCGCTGATTGACCACGCCATTGCCGCCAACGCCGATGCCATACTGGTGCACCACGGTTATTTTTGGAAAGGTGAGAATGAGCAGGTGCGCGGCATGAAACGCCGACGCCTCAAAGCTTTGCTTAGCCATGATATTAATTTGTATGCCTATCACTTGCCGCTCGATGTTGCGCCTGTGTTGGGTAACAACGCTCAGTTGGCGGCGCTGTTGGGCATTAATCAGCTGCGGCCACTGGAAGTGGGTAATGCACAGTCAATCCCCATGTGGGGCGAGTTGAGCGAGCCGCTGACCGGCCTGCAGCTGAGTGCGCGCTTAAGCGAGCAATTAGGTAGCACCATAGTGCAAGTTAGCGACACCGGCCCTGAGTTTATCCGCCGAGTGGGGCTGTGCACAGGTGGCGGCCAAGGTTATATAGAGTTAGCGGCACAGCAGGGTATGGATGCTTTTATTAGCGGCGAAATCTCTGAGCAAACCGTGCACGTGGCCCGTGAATATGGGGTGCACTTTTTTGCCGCCGGCCACCATGCGACCGAGCGCTATGGCGTGAAGGCGTTGGGTGAGTGGCTGGCAAGCAACCATGGTTTAGCGGTCGAATTTATTGATATCGACAGCCCTGCTTAAGGCCCTTGGCTGCCTGATTTGGTGTACTAGCAAAGACAAAAAAAACCAGAGTCACAAGTACTCTGGCTTCGCAGCAGCCACAAGGCTAAACAGTTGTCGTTACTAACACACTTACAGGAAAAATATAAACCAGCAGGAAAAATCTAAACCAGCAGCAAAAACCTAAACCAAGAAAAAGGCATAACCCAGTGCAAAGCTTAATATCACAGATAGGCAGTGCAGATGATTACATAGGTAACAAATGAGTCACATACTGTGTTGGTGTGATGTTAACACTGGGTTAATTTACTGCAAGCATTTTTTCGTATCTGTTTAAAAATAGCAGTCGAATAGTTAAAAGTGAGAAATCAAGATGGGTGATGAAAGGCTAAATGTTTTACTGGTAGAGGATACGGCGTCATTGGCTGCGCTTTACCAAGCCTATCTGCAAGATGAACCGCTGTCGTTGACGGTAGTGAATAATGGCCAAGCGGCCATTGAGCACATACAGCAACATGCGCCTGATATTTTATTGTTGGATTTGATCCTGCCCGATATGCCGGGCATGGACATATTACAGTGGCTGCATCGTGAAAAATTAAACATCACTACCATAGTGATCACCGCCCACGGCTCAGTGGATGTGGCGGTAGAAGCGATGCGTTTTGGTGCCCATGACTTTATTAATAAACCGATAGAAATTGAACGGCTTAAAGTCACCTTGCATAACACCATGAAGTTTCGCCAACTCAACCAACTGCTCGACAGCTATCGTCATGATATTGAAGGCGAACCGTTTCAGGGCTTCATTGGTGCCAGCTTGCCGATGCAAAAAGTCTATCGTTTGATTGAGAATGCCGCACCCAGTAGCGCCACGGTATTCATTACCGGTGAAAGTGGTACCGGTAAAGAAGTGTGTGCCGAAGCGCTGCATCAGCGTAGTGGCCGACAAGACGGGCCTTTTATTGCACTAAATTGCGCGGCTATTCCCAAAGACTTGATGGAAAGCGAGCTGTTTGGTCATATCAAAGGTGCCTTTACCGGCGCGCTGCAAGACCGAGATGGTGCCGTGATCCGCGCCAATGGCGGTACCTTGTTCATGGATGAAATTTGCGAAATGGACTTGGAGCTGCAAAGTAAGTTATTGCGCTTCTTGCAATCAGGTCAAATTCAGCCGGTGGGTAGCTCGCAACAAATTCAGGTGGATGTACGCATTATTTGTGCCACCAACCGTGATCCCCTAGTGGAAGTAGAGCAAGGCCGCTTTCGTGAGGACTTATATTATCGCTTGCACGTGATCCCGATCGATTTGCCGCCACTGCGTGAGCGCGGCGGCGATGTGCTCAGCATAGCTACCGCCTTAGTGCGCCAAGCGGCTCGCGAAGAGGGTAAGTCGTTTGTGGGCTTATCGGAAGCCACCAAAGACAGATTGCAGGGCTATCACTGGCCGGGCAACGTGCGCCAATTACAAAACGTGATCCGTAATGCGGTGGTGTTGCATCAAGGGGAATGGATAGAGCTGGACATGTTACCGGCGCCACTAGACAGACCCACGGCGCAAGCCATTTCTGGCGAATGGTTAGCACAAGATACCTTGCCAGCACCCATAGTGCCGCTGGCGGTATTAGAGCGTAAGGCGATAGAAAGAGCGATTAGTCACTGCCAAGGAAACGTGTCACGAGCGGCGGCGCTGTTGGAAGTCAGCCCTTCGACTATTTATCGCAAATTACAAAGCTGGGATGAGCATGATGCTTAATTGGCAAAGTTTACAACACCAATTACCGCTTCTGGATGACGAGCAGGTAAGCCGCATGGAGCAGGAGCTGAGCAAGCCGGTTATGGCGCGCTTGTTGGCGCTGTTTTTAGAGGATGGCCAAACCCAAGGTGAGGCTTTACGTCAGGCGTTTATCGAGCAAAATGCGCAGCAGATGGCACTCTTGTGCCACAGCCTGACCTCGGCGTGCGGCAGTTATGGTGCGCTGCGCTGCCAGTATTTAAGTGAAAAGCTGGAGCAGACTTGTAAGCAGGGCGATACGGCATTAATCGCCGCGCAATATACGGCTTGGCAAGCGGCGCTGGATGAAACCTTATTGTTGGTTGCCGATAGCATAAATGAGACGCGTTAGTAATTACGCGTAAAAAAATGGCCAACCCAAGCAGGTTGGCCGAACTTCAGCATAAGCTGAAGAGAGCACGGGATAAAAAACAACTGCCTTAACATATGAAATATTCATGCCAACTTGCGAAAGCCCGTGTCTATTGAGTATTACGCTTTTTTGATAGTGCAGAGCCATTGCATAACGCAAAAAAAACCGCGTTTTAAGAGGCGGTTTGCTTTAGCTGCTGCTTATTGATTCTTGGTTGCTTTGTGTATTTTAATGCTCAGCAAGCGAGCCAGATCCCATAATGACGAAGGCGCTTATGTTTATCTTGATCTAAAGCTAACATTGTCTTTAAGGTGAGAGTGTAAGCTTGCTTAAGTAAGCCGTATCAAAACTCCGAGTCTGAACCGCCTACGTTGCCTACGTGAAAGAAACAGGCAATAAGGTGGCCAGACCGCTCAGCCAAGTGCTGTAAGGGTAGGGGGAGAAATGCCCCGGCCTCCCATATTGGAAAGGTGTTTTATGTTGGAATTAGAAGATGCGTTCGCGCGTAAGTTTCAGTATCTGCGACTGTCGGTCACGGATGTCTGTAACTTTAAGTGTCAATATTGCCTGCCTGACGGTTATCAACCCGAGGGCCGAAAGTCCTTTCTTACCGTGGCGGAAATCGCCCGTTTGACCCGAGCCTTTGCCAGTATGGGCACCAGTAAGGTGCGGCTCACCGGCGGCGAGCCCTCACTGCGTAAAGATTTTACCCAGATCATCGAAACCGTGGCCAATACTCCAGGTATTGAAAAAGTCGCCATGACCACTAACGGTTATCGCATGGCCAAGTTAGCCCATGAGTGGCGCCAAGCCGGCTTGACCGCCATCAACGTCAGTGTGGACAGCCTAGATCCGCGCATGTTTCACCAAATCACCGGGCAAAACCGTTTTCATGAGGTAATGGCCGGCATAGATGCGGCCTTAACGGCAGGTTTTTCACAAGTAAAAGTGAATGCCGTCTTGATGCGTGGCCTTAACGATAATGATTTGGAGCAATTCTTAAGCTGGATTAAACACAATCCCATCCAATTGCGCTTTATTGAGTTAATGAAAACCGGTGAAATGGACGAGTTGTTCGATCGCCATCATGTGCGCGGTGCGCTCATTAAAACGCAGCTGCTCCACCTTGGCTGGCAGCAAAAGATGCGAGCTTTTAACGATGGCCCCGCCGAGGTGTTTTATCACCCCGATTATCAAGGGGAAATCGGCCTGATTATGCCCTATGCCAAAGACTTTTGTGCCAGCTGCAATCGCTTGCGCGTGTCTTCACTTGGCAAGCTGCATTTGTGCTTATTTGGTGATTACGGCGTGGATCTGCGCGACTTGCTGACAGACGACAGCCAGATTGGCAGCTTGCAACAGCGCTTGAGTGATGCCTTAGTCGATAAAAAAGCCACCCATTTTTTGCATGAAGGCCACAGCGGCATGACGCCAAATTTAGCGTCGATTGGCGGGTAAGCGCTTCGAGCAATGTTGAATGGTTAATTTTTAATGTTGAATGAAGAGCGCTGTAGCCGCGCGTCTCTTTGGTAAAGAGGACTTCGGCGGGCCAGCGTAGCAGGATGAGTTTAGAGGTTTACGCCTGCGGCGTAATGCGAGAACAAGTGTTCGCCTACAAAAGCCGATAGATCCTACAGCCGTCAATTTATTCGGTGGTCCTGCGCAGCAGGATGTTTTAGCCCAACATTCAGACTAAGACCACAAAGCGGCGAATGGGGTAGCTGTGCAGTTCAATTCTTACCGCCAGCGCTCGGCGCCGTACGTAAATAATAATAAATAAGTGAGGATGTAATGAGTCATGCCGCCTTGGCTTTTGTGCCATTAAAGATTGCCGTGTTGACCGTATCGGATACCCGAGATGAAAGTACCGATACTTCGGGTCAGTATTTAGTAAAGGCCATTACTGACGCCGGTCATCAGTTGGCCGAGAAAGTCATTCTTAAAGACGATAAGTATCAAATGCGTGCCTTAGTTTCCCGCTGGATAGCCAGTAACGAGGTGCAAGTGGTGCTTATTACCGGTGGCACCGGCTTTACCGGCCGAGACACTACGCCTGAGGCGATAGCGCCGCTATTTGACAGCTCCATAGATGGTTTTGGTGAATTGTTTCGCCACCTCACTTATCAAGAGCTCGGCACCTCCACAGTGCAAAGCCGCGCGGTGGGCGGCTTGGCGAATCACACGGCGATTTTTTGTTTACCTGGCTCGACAGGTGCGTGCCGTACCGGCTGGACCGGCATCTTGGCCGAGCAGTTGGACGCTCGTCATAAGCCTTGCAACTTTGTGCAGCATCTAGTGTGAGCGAGTCAATTATGAGCGAAAACACCACTCAATTAACGCACATTAATGCCTCAGGTGAGGCCAACATGGTGGACGTGAGTGACAAAGCCGTGACCGTGCGTGAAGCCCGTGCCGAGGCGTGGGTATTGATGAATGAGTCCACTTTGGCATTGATCGTCACGGGTCAACATCATAAGGGCGACGTATTTGCCACCGCGCGCATTGCCGGCATTATGGCAGCCAAAAAAACCGCCGAGCTGATCCCGCTATGTCATCCGCTGGCGCTGTCTAAGGTGGAAGTACAACTCACCCCCAATGCAGCGCAGGGCGGCGTACACATTCAAAGTTATTGTAAATTAGCCGGTCAAACCGGCGTCGAGATGGAAGCGCTTACCGCAGCCTCCGTTGCGGCCTTAACTATTTATGACATGTGCAAGGCGGTGCAAAAAGACATGGTGATTGACGGCGTGCGTTTGCTAGAAAAGCGCGGCGGTAAGTCAGGAGACTTTAACGCATGAGTATTCAAGTGCTGTTTTTTGCCAAAATTCGCGAGCAAGTCGGCCAAGCGCAGCTCACCCTGCCCGCCGACTTTGCCACCGTAGAGGCACTGCGCCAACATTTAACGGCCCAAGGTGAGCCATGGGCCAGCGCCTTAGCCACCCATAAGCTGTTAGTGGGGGTGAATCACACCATAGTTCCGCTTGGCACCGCTATTAAAGCCGGAGATGAAGTCGCCTTCTTCCCGCCCGTGACCGGGGGCTAACATGAGCCAAGTTCAAGTTCAGGTGCAAACTCAAGTTCAGATACAAACAGCAGACTTTGATATGGCCGCAGAATACGCCGCCTTAAGTGCGTCACACCAAACCGGTGCCGTGGTGACCTTTGTCGGTAAGGTACGGGAGATGAATGATGGCAATCAGGTGAGCGGTTTAACGCTTGAGCATTATCCGGGCATGACCGAAAAAGCGCTGCACGCTATTGTTGAACAAGCTCAAGCGCGCTGGCCATTATTGGGCTGCACTGTGATCCACCGTGTTGGTGCGTTGGCATTAGGTGACCAAATCGTGTTGGTGGCCGTGGCCAGCCAGCATAGAGACGCCGCCTTCGCCGCATGCCAATTTATTATGGATTACTTAAAAACCCAGGCACCGTTTTGGAAGAAAGAGCAAACTACTCACGGAGCCGTTTGGATAGAAGCTAAAGACAGCGACGCTCAAGCGGCAAAGAGTTGGGATTGAATAGATAAGGCCAAGCTACTAGCTAAAGACTTCTTCGCCACGGAATCCACAGAAACCACTGAAGAAAAGCCAAATCAAGAGCCAGGCAAGAAACACTCTGCTATGTAAGACCTTCTGTTTAGGTCGGTATAGCGCTTAATCTTTGGCTGATAGCTTACGGCTTCAAGCTTACCGCTGCCCGAAGGGCTTCATTTAAAGGAATCATAATGTCTTCATCTCTATTTTGTGGCTCGTTCTTGGCGCTCGCTTTGGCGGCGTTTTCTGGATCTGTTTTGGCGGTGGATGCGGATAAAAAAGAAATTGTGATTGGCACCACAGTGGGTGATTTTGCCGACATGGTCACCGAATCGGTTAAGCCCTATTTAGAGCAGCAGGGTTATAAAGTGAAGTTGGTAGAGTTTACCGACTATGTGATCCCCAATATTGCCTTGGCCGAAGGCGCCATAGATGTAAACTGCTTTCAGCATCAACCCTACCTTAAGAGCTTTATCAAAGACCGCCAGCTGGAATTAAGCCCTATTACTCAGGTGCCGACCGGGCCTATGGGTGTGTATGCTGGAAAGCTACCAATGCTCGATAAGGTAAAAGTTGGTAGCACAGTGGCGATTCCGAATGATCCCAGTAATCAGGCCCGCGCGCTGTTAATGCTGGCGGATTTAGGCTGGATCACCTTAAAGGCCGGTATCGACCCGTTAAAGGCCAGCGAGTTTGATATTGTCGAAAATAACAAGGGCATTAAGTTGCTGATGTTGGAAGCGGCGCAATTGCCACGTGCCCGTGCTGACGTGGATTTTGCGGTGATCAATGGCAACTACGCAGCCTCCAGCGGCATTGCGTTCACCGAGGGCTTGTTTTTAGAGCGCAGTTATGAATTTATCAACTGGGTGGTGGTACGCAGCGCCGATAAAGACGCGCCCTTTGTACAAGATGTCATCGATGCCTATAACTCAGCTGCTTTTAAAGATTACGCGGTTAAGCGCTTCGAGGGCTATAAATACCCTGAATCTTGGCAGCTGAAGCCGTGATCGTCGCTCATAAAAATTGGCAATTTGCGCGCCACGGCCGCAAGTTAGCTGTGATGGAGTGGGGGCCTGCCGAAAGCGTGCCAGAAAGTGCCACAATAGTTGCGCTGCATGGCTGGTTGGATAATGCCGCCAGTTTTAGCTTATTGGCTACGCTGTTGTCAGCATTAAAGCCAGAGCTGCGCATTATCGCCTTAGACTTTGCCGGTCACGGCTTTTCCGATCACTTGGGCGGCGGCCAGAGTTATTACAGCTGGGATCACGTGGCGGACGTTTATGCTTTGCTAGAGGAGCTTAAGCTCAAGCAAGTGGCGCTGCTCGGTCACTCACTCGGGGCGGGCGTGGCGACCTTATTCGCGGGGGCCTTTCCTGAACGTATCAGTCAGTTGTTTTTAATTGATGGCTTAGTGCCCTTAGCTTATCCAGTTGAAGAATTACCGCAATTAATGGCCAAAGCGGTGCGCCGTAGTGCCCGCTTAAGTGCCCGCAGCCTCAAACCATACGCCAGTTTTGAACAAGCGGTCGCAGCGCGGGTGAACAGCCGTTGGCCGGTAAGCAAAAGTGCCGCCATAGCGTTATTAGAACGCGGTCTGCAGCAGACTGAACAAGGTTGGGTGTGGCGCTCAGACATGGCGCTCACGCAACCGTCTTTAGTGCGCTTGTGTGAAGCGCAATTGGTGGCGTTCGTGCAGCAATTGAGCATGCCCGTTTTATTAGTAATGGCCGAGGGCGGCGAAGAGTTGGCGCTTCTTGAACTCTTATTAGAAGAAGTGCCTGATTTAACCTTGCATACCTTAGTGGGCAGCCATCATCTGCATTTAGAAGATAAGCCGGCTCAGTTAATTAGCGGTTGGATAAGCGCGCGGTTAGCGGCAAAGGTGAATGCTTAATTTTTAAATCTACAGGCAAATAGAGTTCTAAAACCCCAGCGAGTCTTGCGGTGGAGAGGTCTGCTCCTCCAAGGCCAGCTCAAGCTGGCGTTTGCGTATTACCGCCAACACGCGACGTTTACGATCTTGGCAAAGGCGGATCACCTCGCGTTTTTGACTGCTGCTGAATTTTAGCCAGTCAAAGCGTTCATCTCGGCTACGAAAACACCCCTTACAATAGCCTCTGTTATTCACCTGACACACGCCAATGCAGGGGCTGGCTACGTCGAAAAACTCCAGTTGTTCCATTTTGCTCCCTCCGCGCTGTCATTACTCCAAGCATACGTTAAAACATGCATAAATTAACTGGAACCTAGATTTAATGGAGCATATTTTAATCGCACCAGCAAGACTCAGGCCCCGCATTTTTGAGCGTTATCACGCAGGCTAAGCGCAATGGACGCCAGCTTAAGGCACCGTCATGGCTGAGTAATACAATGAATGGTTCAGAATATGAGTAACTTATAGTTATTAGGCAGGTAAACAATTTATTAGACAGGTAAAAAAAGCCTTAAATGAGCCTTATTCTGTTACGACGGCTGCTTTGTGTCTGCGCTGCGCTATAATGGCACCATTCAGGTATGCTCACAGAGGCAAAGATGTTCATCGGGGTTCCACGAGAAATTAAAAATCATGAATATCGGGTAGGATTAACACCCGGTGGCGTAAAAGAGTTGGTGCTCGATGGCCATCAAGTATTAGTGGAGTGCGGTGCCGGCGCTGGCATTGGTTTGGCGGATGCCGATTATGCGACAGCTGGCGCCGAGTTGGTGGCGGACGCTCGGGAAATTTATGCCCGATGCGAATTAATTATTAAGGTAAAAGAGCCCCAAGCCCATGAATATGACCAGCTAAAGCCCGACCAAGTTATTTTTACTTATTTGCACTTGGCGCCAGATCTGGCACAAACTCAAGGCTTATTGGCCTCAGGATGCACGGCCATTGCCTATGAAACGGTGACCGATCATAAAGGCGGTTTGCCCTTGCTGGCACCCATGAGCGAAGTGGCGGGGCGTATGGCCATTCAAGCCGGTGCTCATTGTTTAGAAAAAGCCCAAGGCGGGCGCGGTGTCTTGTTAGGTGGCGTCCCCGGCGTTTCACCGGCGCGCGTATTAGTGTTGGGTGGGGGCGTGGTGGGCGTAAACGCGGCGCGCATGGCCATGGGCTTAGGGGCGGATGTCACTTTGGTGGACTCTTCGCTTACCCGCTTAAAGGAATTGGATGCGCTCTACGGGCCAAATCTTAAAACCTTGTATTCGACCGTGGATAACATAGAGCGAGAATTAGTGCGCAGCGAATTGGTGATTGGTGCCGTCTTGATTGCCGGCGCGGCGGCGCCCAAATTAGTCACCAAAGCACAATTGGCACTGATGCCCAGAGGCGCTGTGCTAGTGGATGTGGCCATCGACCAAGGTGGTTGTTTTGAAACCAGCCGCGTTACCACTCATCAAGATCCCACTTATGAAGTAGACGGCATAGTGCATTATTGTGTGGCTAATATGCCGGGTGCCGTGGCCTATACCTCCACCTTCGCCTTGATTAACGCCACTTTGCCTTACGTGAAAGCCTTAGCGAATTTGGGCTGGAAAACTGCAATGCAAAATGATCCGCTCTTTGCGCAAGGATTAAATGTGCACCAAGGACAAGTTATTTGCCCCGCGGTCGCCGAAGCACACGGCTTAAGCCATACGCCCTTGCAACAAGTGTTAGCAGCTGGCTAATGTGCTCAATTAAGAGGCTGATGGCGTTCAGCGCCCTCAGCCTCTTACAGCACGCGTTGTTACTTTTCCTGCTTATCGTATTTTTGTTTCTGCTCGTCTTCTGGGTGGTACTCACCGGGTGGGACGGGCGGTACGCCCCAGTTTTCTTCTTTGGCTTTTTCTTTGCGTTCTTCCTGATCCCAATCTTTTAATTGCATTTTGTCGCGGTCTTTTTTCACCTGACGTTCTACGTTTTTGGTGTCTTTGAGGGCACTGACAAACAGGCCCACTACAAATAACAGCGGTAATGCAATCCAAAGCCAAGTACTCATAGGTTACTCCTCAGGCGTTTTGATATTGATAGTGTGCACATTAGCGGCATGAGCCAATAATGAGGGAGCAATAAAACGACTAAATATCGCGTCTAGTTGCTCAAGGATATGTGTTTTTCCACTGATCTGCTGGGTGCTTAACGCGCTGGCCACCAACGCCGGTGTTAACTGGCCGGCACATATTTTCGCCACCGGCATATAGCTTAGATGCCACGGCTCTCTGGCTACGCCGCCGTTTGCCTCGGCAAAAGGCAGGTAAAAACCAAAGCGCGCCATATTGTCGGCCAGCCATAAGCTCAGTGGATAAAAATAGCCGCCGGTGTCGTATTCCCATGGCTCTAGGGCTAACTTAGTATCGCTTGGCAATAAAGTAGGATCATATACGTCTAAGTCGCTGCCCCAATGGTGGCGGCTGGTGCCGGGCAGGGCGCTCCAGTGCAAGATGGCGTTAATACGATCTTTGGGCGGTAAACTTAACGTATCGAGCGGCTGGCTTGTGCTATCTAATACGGGTCTTTGGCCATCATACTTGCCATTCCAAATCGCCAACTGACGGCCAAAATCCCGATAGCTAGAGGCGGGCTGTAGGTTAAACCCCGCTTTTTGGGCCGCCGCTTGCATGCTGATAAAGGCGGCTTTAGCGGCGGGATGTAGACGATGCCCGGCTTCATCTAAATCCACAACGTGACAGTTTTTGAGTCCGAGTAAACAATCTGAATCCATAGCGGTTCCTAAGTTAAGCGAGACTGGCGGACGAGTTAGACAGCCCTGTCGAAAAATCACTTCAAAAACAATTATTTTGAACGCTGATCTTTCAAGAATAAGTCGGTGTACAAGGCGTCATTGAAGCCTAACACTAGCCGGTCTTCTACTTGTAATAGTGGGCGTTTGATCATGGCCGGTTGCGCGAGCAATAACTCAAACGCACTTTCTGCATCCAAGTTATCTTTTTGTTCGGCGGTTAATGCACGATAGGTGGTGCCTCTTTTATTCAGTACCGCCTCCCAGCCGAGTTGTTCTAACCAATTTTTTAGCTGAGTGGCATCTAAGCCATCTGCTCTGTGGTCGATAAATTGATAGGTTATTTCATGCTTGGTGAGCCAATTGCGGGCTTTTTTAATGGTGTCACAATTTTTAATACCATAGAGTTTGATGCTCAAGGTAAACTCCTCCTGCTGGTAACAAGGGCTGAAAATGTTAGCTAAACAGCGTCATATCGTAAGACTTGCCCTAGAGCCAAGTAATAAAACCGCATCTAGCGCAATGATTTTTCGTGGTTGGCATTATACACTGCCGCACATTGTTGGCTGCTGCTAATGTGCGGCATGGCAACATGGTTAGCAAATGGCTCATTCGTGTGTGGGCGTTGAATTAGGCCGTGGATCTTTGGCGTGAACTCTTGCGGGTGAAGGGATGTCACCACAATGGAATTTAAAAAGGGGAAGGAGTTGGAGATAAAAGAATACTGGAGTGATCACGCTCACTCGCGCGATTTTAAGCTTATCCGCATTGGTTTTGTGGCGGTACGTTTTCGCTGGCTGGTGACCTTGTTGATTATCGGCATCGCCGGCTGGATAGCGGTGGATTGGTGGGTGCTGGACGCAGCGCACTTTAAACTATTGTGGAAGGTACGCCTGATCACGGGTGCCATGCTCACCCCGTTATTACCACTCAGCTATTTGTGCAAACTTAATCGGCGTTGGATGGTGCTGTCGCTGTTTGCGCTACTGGTCGTCTTGCTTGCTTTTAACGCCGTGAGCTTATGGAGCTTTCGCGATGTTGCCACCATGCCGGCGGGTTATGTCGCCTTCCCGTATTTCTTATTGGCGTTACTCGCTGTGTTGCCGCTGCCGATACGTTCTGGGCTTAGGGTGGCGATATTAATCATAGCCGCCGTGCTGGGTACCGATTATTGGCTAGACTCTCATACCTTGAGTAATGGCCAACTGGTAGACAGAGTTTGGTTGCTGCTGTGTTTTAGCTTGGCCATGATGTGGGTGCAAAGTGGTCAGCTGCGCATGTTGCTGGATCTTTATCGGGAGTCGACTCGTGACCCGCTAACGCGGTTAATGAACCGCCGCCTATTTATGCAGCAATTGAACGCGGTGCGGCAAGAGTGCACAGCAGGGCAAAACTACACGCTTATCTTATGTGATTTGGATAAGTTTAAGCGCATTAACGACGAGCACGGTCACCTAATGGGTGATGAAGTCTTAGTCAGTGTGTCTACTACCTTGGTCGATCTCTTTGGGGCTGATGCCATGATAGCCCGTTACGGCGGTGAAGAGTTTATTGTGCTGTTACCGAACACCACACTCGAACAGGGGGTTCGCCAAGCGCAAACCTTACGCTTGGCTGTGGAGTCTCAGCCCATCGAAAACCCCTTGGATGAGACAGAGGTGATGGTGACTTTGAGTGCGGGTGTGGTGAGTGGCGATAAGCACAGCGATCTCACTTTGCTTATCAGTGGCGCAGATGAGGCTTTATATGAAGCTAAAAGCCAAGGGCGCAATTGTGTGGTGGCACATCAGCCGTCGATAACGGTAGCTTCATAGCATAAGACGAGAATAAGCCAAGGATAAGCGACGCAAGGTGTGGTTTGCGAAGTGGCCTTGGCTTATACTGGCGTCCAGCCCCCAATAATTCGAATCATAACTCCCCTGCGGACTATAACTTAAGCGAGATGTCTTATGCCCAAAGAGCATCATGAAAAACGTGCCCTCTATGTACCTTTTGCCGGACCTGCCTTATTAGAAACGCCATTGTTGAACAAAGGTGGTGCTTTTTCTAAGGATGAGCGCATTGCGTTCAACCTTGATGGTCTGCTGCCGCATAATATCGAAACCATTGAAGAGCAAGCGGCACGTGCTTACCAGCAGTACACTTCTTTTCAAAGCGATCTCGATAAGCATATTTACCTGCGTAATATTCAAGATACTAACGAAACCTTGTTTTATCGTTTGGTAAGCGACCACTTGAGTCTGATGATGCCCACTATTTACACGCCGACTGTGGGTCAGGCCTGTGAAGAGTTCTCTAACATCTATCGCCGTGCCCGTGGTTTATTTATCTCCTATCCGGATCGCGACCGCATCGACGACATTTTACAAAACGCCACTAAGCGTAATGTAAAAGTGATCGTGGTGACCGATGGCGAGCGTATTTTGGGCTTGGGCGACCAAGGCATAGGCGGCATGGGCATCCCAATTGGTAAGTTGTCTTTGTACACGGCCTGTGGCGGTATTTCTCCTGCTTACACCTTGCCAGTGGTACTGGATGCCGGTACCAATAACCAGCAGCTGCTGAACGATCCTATGTACATGGGGTGGCGTAACCCCCGTGTAACGGGTGAAGAATACGAAGCATTTGTTGATGCCTTTATTAAAGCGGTGAAGCGTCGCTGGCCCAATGTGCTGTTGCAGTTTGAAGACTTCGCACAGAAAAACGCCATGCCACTGCTCAATCGTTATAAAGACGAACTGTGCTGCTTTAACGATGACATTCAAGGCACGGCAGCCGTGACCTTGGGTTCACTGTTGGCCGCGTGTCAGGCCAGTGGTAGCAAGTTGTCTGAGAAAAAAGTGGCCTTCTTGGGGTCAGGCTCAGCGGGTTGTGGTATCGCCGAACAAATCGTTGCACAAATGAAAGCCGAAGGCTTAAGCGACGAGAAAGCGCGCGAGCGCGTGTTCATGGTGGACCGTTTTGGTTTGATCACCGACAACATGCCAAATCTGGTGGACTTTCAGCGCCCATTAGCGCAAACCGTCGCAAGCGTTAGCGATTGGGATACAGCCGGCGAAAACATTTCGCTGTTGGAAGTGATGCATAATGCTAAGCCCGACATCTTAATTGGTGTGTCTGGTCAGCCAGGTTTGTTCACTAAAGAAGTGATCCAGACCATGCACTCCCATTGTGCGCGCCCAATTGTATTCCCGCTGTCTAACCCGACTTCGCGTGTTGAAGCCACCCCAGAAGACATTATCAACTGGACCGACGGCCAAGCACTGGTTGCGACCGGCAGCCCGTTTGCGGCTGTAGAATATAAGGGCAAGTTGTTTGACATAGTACAGTGCAACAACTCCTACATATTCCCTGGTATTGGCTTGGGCGTGTTGGCCTGTGGTGCTAATCGCGTGACTGATGCCATGCTGATGTCGGCTAGCCGCGCTTTAGCCGCATGCTCACCGATGGCAACTGACCCAGACGGCGCCTTATTGCCGCCGTTAAAAGACATCCAGCATGTGAGCCGTCAAATTGCTAAAACGGTGGCGAAAACCGCACAACTGCAAGGTCATGCCTTACAGATGTCGGATGCGGCACTGGATGCGGCCATAGAAGCTAACTTCTGGACCCCTGAATATCGCCAATACCGCCGTGTTTCTTTCTAAGAACACCCAGTGAGTTGTCGAACAGTGAGCGACTTTCGTTAACATAAAGTCGCAAAAAAGGCATGCTTAGGCATGCCTTTTTGTTAATAGTGAAAAATAAGCGTGTAAAAAGTATTTTTTGTTACGGTTAATGGCTTGAAATGCGGCGCTTAGCCCTCATATATCTTAACCTAGCTTAGATACGCTCGACGCTGCCAGTGTGCACCGTTATAATGCCGCGTCTTATTTGCCGTGAAAATGTGGTCTAACCTCGCTTTCATCAAAATTCAAGGAAGCAGCCCAGGCTGTTTTAAATCAATCACAGCGCTGTGACGCGCCGTAAAACATTGAGGTAGAAGAATGCAAGTTTCACTTGAAACGACTCAAGGCCTGGAACGCCGCCTGACCATTACCGTGCCTGCCGCTAAAGTAGATGGCGAAGTAAACGGCCGTCTGCGCCAACTGGCTAAAACTCGTCGCATCGACGGTTTCCGCCCTGGCAAAGCGCCACTGACTGTTATCCAAAAAATGTTTGGCGCCTCAGTGGAAGCCGATGTAGCTGGCGACTTAATGCAGCGTAATTTTTTTGAAGCTGTGATCAGTGAAAAACTGAACCCAGCCGGCATGCCGACCATGGAGCCTGCTCCAATTAAAGCCGGTCAAGATTTTACCTTTACCGCCACTTTTGAAGTGTACCCAGAAGTAGAAGTAAAAGGCTTAGACGCCATCAGCATCGAAAAGCCACAGTCTGCAGTACAAGATGCAGACTTGGATAAGATGGTTGTTACCCTGCAAAAGCAGCACGCCGATTGGGCCGATGTTGAGCGCGCAGCAGCCATTGATGACCGTGTAACCATGAACTTCGTGGGCTCCGTAGACGGTAGCGAATTTGACGGTGGCGCAGCCAACGACTTCGTACTGGTATTGGGCTCAGGCCGCATGATCCCAGGCTTCGAAGATGGTTTGCTGGGCAAGAAAGCCGGTGAAGAATTCACATTAGAAGTGAACTTCCCAGAAGATTACCATGCTGAAAACTTGAAAGGTAAACCGGCTCAGTTCGCGGTTACCGTGACTAAAGTTGAAGCTCAAGAGTTGCCAGAGCTGACTGAAGAGTTTGTTAAGCGTTTTGGCATTGCTGATGGTTCACTGGATGGCTTGAAAGCCGAAGTGCGTAAGAACATGGACCGTGAACTGGCCCAAGCACTGAAAGCCTCTGTTAAAGAGCAAGTGATCAACGGTTTACTGGAGCAAAACCCAGTTGACGTACCTCAGTCTTTGATCGACAACGAAATCGAAACCCTGCGCAAGCAAGCCATGCAGCGTTTTGGTGGTCTGGATCAGAAGAATGCGCCGCAGTTACCGGCAGAGCTGTTCCAAGAGCAAGCTGAGCGTCGCGTACGCGTTGGTTTGTTGTTGGGCGAAGTGATCAAGAAAAACGAGATCAAAGCCGACGACGCTAAAGTACAAGAAATCATCACCGGCATGTCTTCTGCTTATGAAGATCCGTCTGAAGTGGTTGCTTATTACAACGAAAACCCAGAATTGCTGGAAAACGTACGTAATTTAGCCATTGAAGATCAAGCCATTGAGCTGATTCTTAGCCAAGCTAAGGTTTCCGATAAGCAAGTAAGCTTCGACGAACTGATGAATAAGCAAGGCGCTTAAGAACAGTTGACTTAGGCGTTAAACTCTTGCGTATAATGGCCCTAGTGTAAGTGCACTTGGGCCATTTTGTTTTAGGGACTATATCTGATGTCAAATTTCCATGATCCAATGATGAGCCACCCGATGGCGGCGCTCATTCCTATGGTGGTTGAGCAAACTGCCAAAGGTGAGCGTTCTTACGATATCTATTCTCGCTTATTAAAAGAGCGCGTTATTTTTCTGACCGGCCAAGTAGAAGACCACATGGCCAACCTGATCTGTGCCCAATTGCTGTTTTTGGAATCAGAAAATCCAGAAAAAGATATTCATTTGTATATCAACTCACCGGGTGGCTCTGTGACTGCAGGCATGTCAATTTACGACACCATGCAGTTTATTAAGCCAAACGTCAGCACGCTGTGCATGGGGCAAGCGGCCTCTATGGGCGCGTTTTTATTAGCCGGTGGCGAAAAAGGTAAGCGCTTTGTGTTGCCTAACAGCCGAGTGATGATCCACCAGCCGTTAGGCGGTTTTCAGGGCCAGGCGTCGGATATTCAAATTCACGCCAAAGAAATTCTCTATATTAAAGAGAAGCTCAACCGCTTGCTGGCCGAGCACACGGGCCAAGACCTATCTATTATTGAACGCGATACTGACCGCGATAACTTTATGTCTGCGCAAACAGCTAAAGAATACGGCATAGTCGACGAAGTCCTGTTTAAGCGCGATTAAGCAAAGCGGGGAGGGGTGCGATACACTTTATCTAAGAGTGAGCGAGCGCTCCTCAGCCAGTACGCAAATGAGGTGACTGAATGACTGAAAAACGCAAGGGCGAAGGGGATGGCGGCAAACTGCTGTACTGTTCTTTTTGTGGAAAAAGCCAACACGAAGTGCGCAAACTTATAGCCGGCCCTTCCGTCTACATTTGTGACGAATGTGTCGAGCTCTGCGAAGACATCATTCAAGAAGAGATCAAAGACATATCTCCGAAATCTGAGGGTGATGCTCTGCCGACGCCCCACGAAATTCGCGCTAATTTAGATGACTATGTCATTGGTCAAGATCACGCGAAGAAAGTGTTAGCCGTGGCCGTGTATAACCACTACAAGCGACTGCGTAACGCGGGCGTGACTGATGGCGTAGAATTGGGTAAGTCCAATATCTTGCTGATCGGCCCGACCGGTTGCGGTAAAACCTTGCTTGCCGAGACCTTAGCCCGCTTATTGGATGTGCCGTTTACCATGGCCGATGCCACCACCTTAACCGAAGCCGGTTATGTGGGGGAAGACGTGGAAAACATCATCCAAAAGCTGCTGCAAAAATGTGACTACGACGTAGAAAAAGCCCAGCGCGGCATCGTCTATATCGATGAAATTGATAAAATTTCTCGTAAGTCAGACAACCCTTCTATTACCCGTGATGTGTCCGGTGAAGGCGTGCAGCAAGCGCTGTTGAAACTGATTGAAGGCACCATTGCCTCTGTGCCGCCCCAAGGCGGGCGCAAGCATCCTCAGCAAGAGTTTTTGCAGGTTGATACCTCAAAAATTCTGTTTATCTGTGGCGGCGCTTTTGCCGGTCTTGATAAGGTGATAGAGCAGCGTTTAGATAAAGGCACCGGCATTGGTTTTGGCGCCCAAGTGAAGAGCAAAGATAACCGCTCTTCCTTAAGCCAAACCTTTACTCAAGTGGAACCGGAAGATTTGGTGAAATACGGTCTGATCCCTGAGTTCATCGGTCGTTTGCCGGTAGTGGCAACCTTGACTGAACTAGACGAAGCGGCATTGGTGCAGATCTTGTCTGAGCCGAAGAACGCATTGACCAAGCAATATGGTGCGTTATTTGCTCTCGAAAACGTTGAACTGGAGTTTCGTGACGACGCCTTACGCGCCATTGCCCACAAGGCCATGGAGCGCAAGACGGGTGCACGAGGCCTACGCTCTATCGTTGAAGCGGTATTACTCGATACTATGTACGACCTGCCTGCACAAAGTGAGGTCGCCAAGGTAGTAATCGATGAAACCGTGATCAAGGGTGAGTCTACGCCATTACTGATTTATCAGAAAAGTGAGCCCCAAGCGGCATCGGGCGATTAAACTGTGCCTCTGGCGATGAATAAGAAAAACGCGGCTTAGGCCGCGTTTTTTGTTTTAAAAGCCTAATTGCGCGCGCCGGTCGTCGATTAGCTGATTATCTATAAATGACGTTTTAATCATCAATTGCGTCATTTTTAAGCGGTTTAAAGGGTCTTTATGGCCCTTTTTCCGTTTTTGGCTATTCAATGATTGAATCTTCTGATCTAGCCCCCATATACTGCCTCAAGCGCTTATTACATTGCATTCAAGCTGAGAGGACACTATGACCCTAGAGCGTTGTGAACGCATCGACACCCCCGTTTTGCCTCTCCGTGACGTGGTGGTATACCCACATATGGTGATCCCACTGTTTGTGGGCCGGGAAAAGTCCATTCGCTGCCTAGAAGCAGCCATGGAACAAGATAAAAAAGTATTGTTGATCGCCCAAAAAGACGCGGCGACCGATGATCCCAAGGCCGACGAGCTTTACGACGTGGGTACTGTGGCCAATATTCTACAACTGCTCAAGCTGCCAGACGGTACCGTAAAGGTGCTAGTGGAAGGTGGCCAGCGTGCGCGGTTGGAAAATTTACGTGAAGTAGATGGCTTTTATGTGGCCGAAGCGCAGTATTTAGAATCTGCGCCCATGGCCGAGCGTGAGCAAGAAGTGTTAGTACGCTCCGCCATCACCCAATTTGAAAGCTACATCAAGCTCAACAAGAAGATCCCACCTGAGGTATTAACCTCGCTGTCTGCCATCGAAGACGCCGCTCGTTTGGCTGACACCATGGCCGCGCACATGCCGCTTAAGCTTGAAGATAAGCAAAAAGTGCTAGAAATGACGGAAATAGGTGAGCGTCTAGAATATCTGATGGCCATGATGGAATCAGAAATGGACGTGCTGCAAGTGGAGCGTCGCATTCGCGCCCGCGTGAAAAAGCAGATGGAAAAGAGCCAGCGCGAGTATTACCTCAACGAGCAGATGAAGGCGATTCAAAAAGAATTGGGCGAGATGGACGATGTGCCCGACGAATTTGAAGCACTGCAACAGAAGATTGAAGATGCGGGCATGAGCGAAGAAGCCCGCACTAAAACGGACGCCGAGTTTGCCAAGCTGAAGATGATGTCACCTATGTCTGCGGAAGCGACAGTGGTGCGCAGCTACATCGACTGGATGGTGTCCGTGCCTTGGAAGAAAAAATCCAAGGTGAAGAAAGACTTAACTAAAGCCGAAGAGATGCTTAATGCGGATCACTACGGCCTAGAAAAGGTCAAAGAGCGCATTATTGAGTATCTGGCGGTGCAAAGCCGTATGGCTAAGCTAAAAGGCCCCATACTCTGTCTCGTTGGGCCTCCGGGCGTGGGTAAAACCTCACTGGGTCAGTCGATTGCTAAAGCCACGGGCCGTAAATACGTGCGTATGGCGCTGGGTGGTGTGCGTGACGAGGCGGAAATTCGCGGTCACCGTCGTACCTACATCGGCTCATTGCCGGGCAAGCTTATTCAGAAAATGGCCAAAGTCGGCGTGCGCAACCCGCTGTTCTTGCTTGATGAAATCGATAAGATGGCCTCCGATATGCGTGGCGATCCGGCTTCGGCCTTGTTAGAAGTGCTGGATCCTGAGCAAAACAACAGCTTTAACGATCACTATCTAGAAGTGGACTACGACTTATCCGATGTGATGTTTGTCGCCACCTCTAACTCCATGAATATTCCGGGTCCATTATTGGACCGCATGGAAGTGATCCGTTTGTCCGGTTACACGGAAGACGAAAAGCTCAATATTGCCAAAAATCACCTATTGGATAAGCAAATCGAGCGTAACGGCTTGAAGAGCAGTGAAATTACCATTGAAGACTCGGCAATCGTGGGCATTATTCGCTATTACACCCGTGAAGCGGGCGTACGTAGCCTAGAGCGTGAAATTTCTAAGCTGTGCCGCAAGGCGGTGAAAGAAATCATGCTCAATAAAGCCATTAAGCATGTGCAGATCAATCAAGAAAACCTAAAAGATTATCTGGGCGTGCAGCGCTTTGATTACGGCAAAGCCGAAGATCATAATCAAGTAGGCCAAGTGACCGGTTTAGCTTGGACTGAAGTGGGTGGCGAGCTGCTGACCATAGAAGTGGCTAACGTACCCGGCAAGGGCAAGCTCACCTATACGGGCTCCTTGGGCGATGTAATGAAAGAGTCGGTACAAGCCGCCATGACGGTGGTGCGTGCGCGCAGCGACAAGTGGCGCATCAATAGCGATTTCCATGAAAAGCGTGATATTCACGTGCACGTGCCAGAAGGCGCGACACCGAAAGACGGCCCCAGTGCCGGTGCGGCCATGTGTACGGCCTTGGTGTCGAGCTTAACCGGTAATCCGGTGCGCGCCGATGTGGCCATGACAGGTGAAATTACCTTACGTGGTGAAGTGCTGCCGATTGGTGGTTTAAAAGAGAAGCTGTTGGCGGCCCGTCGGGGTGGCATAAAAATGGTACTGATCCCCAAAGAAAACGAGCGTGATTTGGAAGATATTCCCGAAAACGTGAAGCAGGATTTGGAGATACGTCCGGTGCGCTGGATTGAAGAAGTACTGGAATTGGCTCTGGAACAACCACCAGAACGCTTTTCTGTGACCTCAGCATAAGGTTTTTCGCGTGTGGGAGTGGTTTCTGACTTGTCAGCAGCCCTCACACGCAGTAGCCTTGGGGCACTTTATTTAACTGGCGCTGCGTATGGATGGCAGCGTTTAGATGACGGAGACTGCCAGTTGTTAGGCCGTCGCTCAGGTTTGAGTGATGTTATCCGTATCGCAATGACCATCTCACAATAACCATCTTACAATAACAATGTTAACGTAACGTTTGCTCATAACAGCTGCGGATACACGACAAGGGGAATGACCGTGAATAAATCTCAACTGATCGATAAGATTGCCGAAGGCGCCGATATTACTAAAGCTGCGGCTGGCCGTGCTTTGGATGCATTTGTTGACTCTATTACCGAAACACTAAAAGAAGGCGACACCGTCTCTTTAGTAGGTTTTGGTACTTTCTCTGTGCGTGAGCGCGCAGCACGTACCGGTCGTAATCCACAAACCGGTGCCGCTATCGAGATTGCTGCTGCCAAAACCCCAGGTTTTAAAGCCGGTAAAACTCTGAAAGACGCCGTTAATAACTAAGACGGCGTTTAGATGAGACTTAGCCCAAGCTAAGGCATGACGAGAAGGCGCATCACACGGTGCGCTTTTTTTTCGATTATAAGAGACACCCCTTTAGCGGGAGTAACAATAGATTATGTTTTTTGACAAACTCAGAGCGGGCGCCCAGAGCACCGTTTCCAAGGTCATTTTAGGCCTGATTATTTTATCGTTTGCGCTGGCGGGCGTGGGTAGTTATGTGACTCAGCCTAAAGCCGAAGTGGCTGCTGTGGTCAATGGCGAAGATATTAGCGCTCAGGCGCTAGAAAACGCCTACCGCAATGAACGTGCGCGCTTAGAAAGTCAGTTAGGCCCGCAGTTTAGTGCCCTGTTATCTGATCCGCTTTATGTAGAGCAGCTACGTCGTTCTGTATTAGAGCAATTGATTGAACAGCGCTTAGTCGATCAAAAAGTGGCTGAGCTGGGCCTTTACGCCAGCGACAATCAAGTGCGTGATGCGATTCGTGCCTTACCCGAATTTCAAGTAGACGGACAGTTCAGCAATGAACGCTACCAGCAGTTGCTGTCTCGCAGTGGCATCAGCGCCGATCAACTGCGCGATAATATCCGCCAAGACTTGAGCCGTCAGCTGCTATTAACCTCGCTGGTTGACTCCAGCTTTGCCTTAACCGCCGAAACGGACTTATTAGATAAGCTCAGCCGCCAGCAGCGTGATGCCGAATGGGTGCGTATTCCGCTGAGCGATTTCGCCGCACAGGTCACTTTAAGTGAAGAGCAAGTTAAAGCCTATTACGATGCTAACTTGGCGCGTTTCCAGCGCCCCGAGCAAGTGAAGATCAACTATTTGTTGTTGGACACCCACAGCCAAGCCGCCGAGAAAGTGTCTGATCAGGCCATTGAAGAAGAATATCAAGCCAACCTTAAATCTTATCAACAGCCTGCAGAGCGCCAAGTGGCGCACATCATGATCAACAAGGGTAAGGATGGCAAAGCTAAGATAGACGCCATCGCCGCTAAATTGGCCGCCGGTGAGTCATTTGCCGAGTTAGCCAAAACAGAGTCCGATGATGCGTTTTCTGGCGAGCAGGGTGGCGACTTAGGTTGGATTGAGCAAGATACCTTAGACCCCGCTTTTGATCAGGCAGCCTTTGCTTTAACCGCAGTAGGTGAGGTGTCACCTGTGGTTGAAACGAATGATGGCTTTCATTTAATTAGCTTGTTAGCGCAAAAAGACGGTCAGACCAAACCCTTCTCTGAGGTGCGTGACGCCATAGCGACACGCCTCGCGAAAGAGCAAGCGGCCAGCGCCTTTTATGAGCAAGAGCAGCGTTTAGCCGAGCTTGCGTTTGAATTTCCTGACTCCTTAGACATGGCAGCACAAGAGCTGGGATTAAAAGTGATCTCTACTGACTTCTTCTCTGCCGAAGATGCGCCTTTACTGCTGAAAGATCCAAAAGTGATAACTCACGCATTTTCTGCCGAGCTGCGTGAGCAAGGTATGAACTCAGAAGTGATTGAGTTGGGTGATAACAAAGCCGTGGTTATTCATGTGGTTGAGCAGCGCCCAGCGGCACCGCTCGAGTTTGCTGATGTGGAGTCACAAGCCCGTGAACAAGCCACTGCGCTTAAAACTGCAGAACTAGCAGAGCAAGCTGCGGCTGAACTGGTGTCGGTTTGGTCTAAGGGGGAGCAAGGCCCTTGGTTGAGCGCACATCAGCTTTCTATCACTGAGCTATCAACCATTACGCGCGAAAGCGAGCAAGACCCAGCGCTGATTAGTGCCTTGTTTGCTATGCCTGCGCCCAAAGCCGATGCGGCCAGTGTGCAGCAGGTAACGCTGAATGACGGTGGCTTGGCGGTGGTGAAGTTGAATAAAGTGACGACACCGACCGACAGTTCTGAGTTGCAGACACAAATCCAAGCAGGGCAAAGCGCCATTCAAGGCCAAAGAGAATACCAGAGCTTGATCTTGGCATTGAAAAGCTCCGCCAAGATCAAGTATGGTGAAGTAGCGGCTTCGCCAGACGATTTCTAATAAATTCAATTTATTTCAATAATATAAGGCGCTACGGCGCCTTATATTATAATAAATTATTGTTATAAAAATCGATATGTAGCGTTTATTAATAAGCAATCAATGCCGAGCTTAAGCAGCGTTTTCTTTTCTCAGGTAACTTCGTTATGATGCGGTGTAGATATATTTTATATAACCAGTTAACGCAGTCGGGAGCATCTTTTGATTAACGTATTCTTGGTTGATGACCATGAGTTAGTGCGTACAGGGATCCGCCGCATACTTGAAGACGTCAAAGGAATGAAAGTGCTGGGCGAGGCTAAAAGCGGCGAAGAAGCCGTGCTTTGGTGTCGTGAGCAGCAGCCAGACGTGGTGTTGATGGACATGAATATGCCGGGCATTGGCGGTCTGGAAGCGACCCGTAAAATATTGCGAGCCAGTCCAGAAATTAAAATTATCGTGCTCACCATACATACCGAAAATCCTTTCCCCACTAAGGTGATGCAAGCCGGTGCCAGCGGTTACCTGACTAAGGGGGCGGCACCGGATGAAATGATCAACGCCATTCGCTTAGTGCATAGCGGCCAGCGTTATATTTCGCCGGAAATTGCCCAGCGCATGGCCTTGAGTCAATTCTCGAACGATGAAAATCCCTTTAAGCAGTTGTCTGAGCGAGAGCTGCAGATCATGTTAATGATCACCAAAGGGCAGCGGGTGCCCGATATCTCTGAACAGTTAAGTTTAAGCCCTAAAACCGTGAACAGTTACCGTTATCGGCTATTTAGTAAGCTGGATATTAACGGCGATGTGGAGCTCACTCATTTAGCGATTCGCTATGGCATGTTGGATGCGGAAAAAATTTAAGCGCTAATGAGTGCCCCCTTTGATGCGAAAGCCTTTCTTGCCGTTGTAACCGATCAGCCCGGCGTGTATCTGATGTTTGATGATGCCGGGGTGATTATTTATGTGGGCAAAGCCAAAAATCTAAAAAAGCGGCTGTCTTCTTATTTCCGTACTCAGGTGAGCGGCGAGAAGACACGTGCGCTGGTGCGCAATATTCGTGATGTGCAGGTCACGGTGACCCACACCGAGACCGAAGCCTTGATTTTAGAGCACAATCTGATCAAGCAGCATCTGCCGCGTTACAACGTCTTGTTGCGTGATGATAAATCTTATCCTTATATCTTGATCAGCGATCACCTCCATCCTCGCATTGGTCTGCACCGCGGTGCGCGTAAGAAAAAGGGCGAGTATTTTGGCCCTTATCCGAATGGGGCTGCGGTGCGTGAAAGCCTGCATCTGATGCAAAAGCTGTTTCCGGTGCGCCAATGCGAAGACAGCGTCTATGCCAATCGCTCGCGTCCCTGTTTATTGTATCAACTGAAGCGTTGCGCAGGCCCTTGTGTAAAAGGGCTGGTGAGCGAAGAAGAGTACGATCATCAATTGCAGTTGGCGCGCTTGTTCTTACAGGGTAAAAACCAGCAAGTGCTGCAAGATGTAGCCAACAGCATGGAGGTGGCCAGTCACGAGCTGCGTTTTGAAGACGCGGCCAAGTATCGGGATCAATTACAGGCGCTGCGCCGCGTGCAAGAGCAGCAGTTTGTGAGCGGCAATCTGCAAGATGACATGGACGTACTGGGCTTGGCGCTATCACAGCACCAAGCCTGTGTGCAGGTGTTGTTTATTCGCCAAGGCAAGATACTGGGCAGTCGCAGTTATTTCCCTAAGATGCCAGCGGACACCGACGCCGAAGAAATTCTGCAAAGCTTCGTGCTGCAGTTTTACTTGGCCGGCATTGGTGGGCGAGAAGCGCCGACCGAGATCTTACTCGAGCAAACCTTGACCGACGAAGACGTACTCAGTGACACCCTGAGTCAACATTATGGCCGGCGCATTAAGTTACGTAGCCGCACGCGTGCAGAGCGGGCGCGCTTTGTAAAGCTTGCCACCACCAATGCCCAAACCGCCTTGGCCAGTCGCTTGGCGCACAAGAGCACCCAACGCCAACGCTTATTACAACTAGAAGAAGTGCTGGCTTGCCCGCCGATTTTGCGCATGGAATGCTTCGATATCTCACACACCATGGGCGAAAAAACCGTGGCTTCTTGTGTGGTCTTCAATCAAGAAGGCCCACAAAAAAGTGAGTATCGGCGCTTTAATATCACCAATATTACCCCTGGCGACGATTATGCCGCCATGGAGCAAGCCTTGAGCCGACGCTTTCATCAAGCGGACATCGATAAACTACCAGATATCTTATTTATTGATGGCGGCTTAGGGCAGTTGGCCCGCGCCGAGGAAGTGATCGCCCGTGAGCTGGCCGACAGCCCGCGCCAGCCATTATTAATTGGCGTGGCAAAAGGCGTGACCCGCAAGGCGGGGCTAGAAACCTTAGTGATGGGGGGCAGTCATGAAGAGCGCCATTTACCGGCTGATTTACCTGCCTTGCACCTTATTCAACATATACGTGATGAATCTCATCGCTTTGCCATTACCGGCCACCGCGCCCAGCGTGGCAAGGCGAGAACCACCAGTACCTTAGAAACCATACCCGGCGTAGGCGCTAAGCGACGTCAGGCTTTGCTAAAGTATTTAGGTGGCATACAAGAAGTAAAGCGCGCCAGTATTGACGAGCTAGCCAAAGTACCCGGCATTAGTCAAGCTTTGGCAGAAAAAATCCACGATGCATTGCATCACTAAACCGCATCATGCACCATGGACGAGCATGAACTTATGGCGTTAAAACAATGATAAATATACCGAATTGTGTCACCTTTTTTCGATTACTGCTGATCCCTGTGTTCATCATACTGTTTTATATACAGTTTGATGGCGCAAATATGTGGGCGGCGGGTGTGTTTGCGCTGGCTGCCGGCACCGATTGGCTGGATGGCTTCTTAGCCCGCACCCTCAAGCAAACGACGCCCTTTGGTGCCTTTCTCGATCCGGTGGCCGACAAGGTGATGGTGGCGGCGGCGTTGATCATCATAGTGGAAGACTACAATACGGCCCTGGTGACCATACCGGCTCTTGTCATGATCGGGCGTGAAATCATTATATCGGCACTGCGCGAATGGATGGCGGAGATTGGTCAGCGTTCGCAAGTGGCGGTAAGTTGGATTGGTAAGTGGAAAACCACCATACAGATGGTGGCGCTCACCGGCCTGATTTGGCAGTACAACATGTACATGATTTGGGCCAGTTATATCTTGTTATACGTAGCGACCATCTTGACCCTGTATTCTGCGTACGATTATTTAAGAGCCGCTTGGGGTGATTTGACTCGACCCGCTTAAATAACAAGCAGTCAGTTCTAAAGGGGGCGCAGTGTGGCAGATAATCGCCAAGCGACAGAGGGTGTTTTTCATCCTCACTGCCTAGTTTTAGTGAGTCATATTTGTTGTTTAATGATTGAAAAGATTACTAAATATACAAAAAAAGCCATTAGCGTTTAAAAAGTGTGCGAACGAACTTTTAAGTATAAATTAGAGTTGCTTTAGGCGCGGGAATCATTAAAATGCCTAGCAAGTGAGTGAGGCAAGCAACTCAAACGGCGCGTTAGCAAAGCGGTTATGCAGCGGATTGCAAATCCGCGTAGTCCGGTTCGACTCCGGAACGCGCCTCCAGCCTCATGTATCTAGTCTGCCCGGATGGTGAAATCGGTAGACACAAGGGATTTAAAATCCCTCGCTCGAAAGGGCGTGCCGGTTCAATTCCGGCTCCGGGCACCAAAAGCAAAACAAGAGAGCCACTCGCAAGAGTGGCTTTTTTGTGTCTGAAATTTGGCAAAATTAAGCACCAAGCACCAAGCACCAAGCACCAAGCACCAAGCACCAATCCCAACAAAAACCACCTTACCCTGTAGCCGCCACGTTTGTTAATTTGTAGCCGCCAATTTATTCGGCGGGCCAGCGGAGCTGGATAGTTCTAAATTTTACTGGGGCGGGCTGCGAGCCTTTAGCTACTACGCAGTAAGTTGTGAGTACCGAGCAACGAGGCCGCAGGCTTGCCTCCGCCAACGCGCTAAGCTGCATCCATGCGACGCTCGGCAAATGCCGTCCATGGCATTCGACGGTTGGCTACGGCAACTCCTACCGCCTCTCCCTCCTATCACGAGTCATCTGCGGTAATACAGAGATAACTAGAGCCGCCGTTCCAGCAGCGAGACTGTAGATCAGACTGGTTTTAACCCTGAGTATTAAAATGCCATAACTGTTGTTCACGTGACGCCATAGACTTATTCCTGAGGGAGCGGGAAATGCAGGTCGACATATAACTGGCTTAAAAATGGATTTGCAATTGTTGCGGGGCAGGACAATTGATTTTAAACGCTTAAGTTATTTCCCCAAGCTTGGGAATGACATTCTTTAGGTTCCAAGGTAAGCTCTCTTGCATACGAATTATGGGCTCCACTTGGGCTGTATTTATTATGAGTGTTTTTGATCTAAGGCATATGGATGACAGCCGTACCTTTGCGATGTGCATTCAAGGTAGTTCAATGACGCCCGAATTTAATGAAGGCGATTTGATAATTGTTGATCCGGATGTAATGGCGTTAGCCGGTGATTTTGTGGTGGCCAAGAGCGGTGGCGAAGAGTGCACGTTTAAGAAGTACCGCCCACGCGGCCATAAAGCAGACGGCAGCGAGATATTCGAGTTAGTCCCGCTAAACGAAGACTACCCCAGGCTCCGTTCCGAAACCTGTCCGATACAAATCATCGGCACCATGATCGAACACTGAAAGTTTCGCAGAAGAAAAAGATAAAACCGTTCAACGAAGTGATATCAATAACTCAAAATTAGAACGCTAGGAGATAGCATGTCACTGTTGCGGGATATTCAAAGCTCAGCTGTAGATGCCAATGAGCCACTCGGAACCTTACTGAGAAAGTGCAAGATATTGGCAGCTCGCTTAGGTAATGCGGAATTTAAACATTGGGTTGAGAGTGAACTCAATGGTTACGATAACGTTGATTGTTTACCCGAATACAGAATCATTTCTGTAGCGTGTAAAGGACATTTTTCGGGCGCATTTGGTAGTGGGCTGAGATATGCTGATATACCTAGTCATTGTATACCTAAAGAAATTAGGGGGCAGTTATTTACATCAAATCTTACTATCCCAGTGTCATCGATTGAATCATTGATTCGTGAATGTAGTGATGGAGTCATTGCCCAGCCTTGGAATAGTAATTTAACTGTGATTCTTGGGAAAAAAATATATGAAGGTATGCATTGCCTAGAAGCATGGAGGTCTATTCCCGAAAATACGCTAGTTGGCCTGTTAGATAAGGTAAGAAATAAAATATTAGATTTTGTATTAGAAATTGAAGGGGAAAACCCCGCTGCAGGAGAAGCACCAGTGAACTCTAAGCCTGTGCCAGAAGAAAAAGTTTCTCAAATATTTAATACTTATATAACAGGTGACGTTCAGAATCTTGCGACAGCTAGCAATCATGTTACCCAACACGCAGTGAAAAACGACAACAACCAGTTGTTTAATGAGTTATTGCAAGCAATTAGTAAGGTGAATGATGTTCATGGCTCTCAAGAGCAGATAGTGAGTGTTGTTGAGGAAATGAGACATGCTCAAGGCTCAAAGTCATTTCTAGATAAGTACAATAGTTTTGTATCACTCTTAGCTGATCACATGCAGGTTTATGGCACTGCAGTTATGCCTTTTTTGCCTAAGCTTACCGCACTTATTTCTTGATTTTTTAAAATATAGTTATATTCGCATTGATTACTTAGTGGCTTATGTTTGGCTTTTTGGCTGTAGCTTAGCCAGAAATAATACTGAAATATTATTAATGATAAGGTGTATTGGTTATGTATCATGGCTTTCAGCTTAACGCTGATTCATTCAGCGAACTTAAGGTTTATGATCGTATATTTACTGGTAAATATACTGATGTACTTGAATGTGAACAAAAGGCGGTTTTTGAAAGTATTGAGTCGTTTTATGCCAATTCAGGTAATCTAGATGGTAAGAAAATTAAGGAAGCATGGTTTCCTGAACATAAAAAATTCCATGTTTTCATATCACATTCACACTCTGATCGCGACAAAGCTGAACGGTTGGCAAATTGGTTGTTTGAGAACTTTAAAATAGAATCATTCATTGATTCATATGTTTGGAGTTATGCAAATGATTTGTTGAGAAAAATAGACGATAGGCATGCGATGCAGCCTTCAGGCACCTATGATTATAATGTTCGTAATTACACTACAAGCCATGTTCATATGATGTTGAATAATGCTTTAGCAAACATGATCGATTCGTCTGAATGCTTGATTTTTATAAATACTAATAATGCAGTCTTGAAAGCAACTGTTTCAGATTCTTCATCGAAAGATCGTACATTATCACCTTGGATAATGTCAGAGTTGCAGCTTTCTAAATTAATAGAAAAGAAACAGGATCCTTGTGCCCAACGAGAAAGTTGGGCTTTTGAACATGCAGATGTCCATAAGGCTATGGACTCAGTTCCAGGAATGGAAAAACTAAACATAGAGCATCCTATAGACACCGAACATTTGAGTAAGATTAAAATTGATTCTCTAAATGATTGGGTAAAAAATTCTGGTATAGATAAAGGTTACGATGCTTTGACATATCTGTACCGTGTATATGGTGGTAAAAAAAACCTTTGGAATAAAGAATAATCTTCGTAGTTGATTTTTAATAACAAAGTAATATTAATCATGATTTATATAAGGTTTTGTCATGGAATGTAAGATTGCTCATTTAACTTTTATTCAAGGTGTTATTAATCGCATGGGGCAAAACTCCTTCTTTATTAAAGGGTGGAGTGTGACGATAGTAGTGGCGTTATTTGCGTTGGCAGCTCAAAACTCCAACAAGTTATTTGTGCTCGCTGCATTTTTACCTGTAGTTATGTTCTGGTCTCTTGACCGATTTTTTCTTTATCAGGAAAGGCTTTTTCGCAAGCTTTATGAAAAGGTCGCTAATGAAGAAATAGATAGTAATACCTTTACCTTGGATACAAGATTGGTTAGTGAAGACGTTGAACGTTGTGTCGCTTTCTCTAAAACCTTAATGAATTTCCACGGTTCCATTGTTGTAACTCTAATTTTAGTCTTGGTTTTTTTATAGTAGATATCTATTCATCTCCTGTGGTGAGGGCACTATGCGTCAAGGGTTTAATGTTAGTTTGGAAAATTACTGCTCACTTAATAGTGATGGTCAGTACAGTGATGAATTAAATGAGAACAAAAAAAATATTGAAAGCACACTTGATGATTTACTGTTGTCTGACGGTAAGATAGATGCTGAAAAGTTAATTGAGGAATGGTTTCCTCAAGGTGATTACCATGTTTTCATCTCTCACTCCCATAAAGATTTACACTTGGCTGAAATGCTTGCTAACTGGCTACATGAAAATTTTGGAATTAAATCATTTATTGACTCCCATGTGTGGGGGTATGCAGATGATTTATTGGAACGGTTAAATAAAGATTACGCGAAAATTAATGATTATACCTATAACTATGGACCTGTGATGTCTCATGCTGCACATGTGTACATAATGTTATCTACAGCATTAACGGAAGTCATTAATAAATCAGATGGTTTGTTTTTTATAAATACAAAAAATGCACTTTGTGGTGTTAATTTTAGTGATTATGATAACAGTAGAACATCATCACCTTGGATTATGCATGAACTAAAGGTGTCCTCGATTATTGCTGAAAACAGGAGAGCCCAAAGTGTTATTGGAACAGAAGCTTATAAGTCTGAGTCAGCTTCGGCAGAATTTTCTTATAAAGTATCTACTAAACATTTGAAAAGTTTGACTGAGAATGATCTTTTGAAATGGTTGAAGGATTGCGAGATACCTCCCAATAGGAAAACTAAGCCTTGGTTCCGGAAAAATTACGAAAAAGGCTACAGTGCGCTTGAAAAAATTGATGTTCGTAGTACTCGTAGTAATTTATCATCCGGTCAGTTGAAGTCTGCACTAACAGAGGTTGATAATAGATGATTTCTCAAAATCAGTTTAATGAACAGTGTAAAGTCTTTCATAAAAAATATGTAGCATCAAAAAAAGACATCTCTCTAATTGAAATAGTGAGCTCTCACCTAATTAAGCCAATTGAGGCGGTTGTTGCTAAGGTTGGGGTGGTTGCATGCCGGTCAGGTTGCTCTCATTGTTGCCACTTAAGAGTTGTGGCATTTCCACATGAGATTGTAGCTATTTATTTTCATCTCAATAGGACATTAAACAAAGAGCAGCTTGATGAAGTGAAGTCGAAAATAAAATCTCAATTTAACATTGTTGAGGGGTTATCAGAGAGCGAACATTTTACAACTAATGTTGAGTGCCCTTTATTAGTGTCTAATAAATGTTCTGTGTATAAAGTTAGGCCCATTGCATGTGCCGGATACCACTCCGCATCTGAAGCAGCTTGCCGGAAATCTAACGAAAATCCCGAAGTGGTTGGAATAGAAAGCGGTGGAATACCAATGGTCCAAATTATTCATGACGAAAAAGCTATACAGAACACAGTTGCTACACAGGTAATTAATGCAGAGCGCGATGATAATGAACAGTACGAACTAATTAGAGGGTTACATCAACTATTTAACAATCCCAGTCGTATACAAAAATGGAAAAATGGCAGGAAATTATTTTAATCTATAGCTAACAGATGAGTGCTAATTCATCTGTTATGTCTTTATTGGTTGCCAGCATAAACATAGACCTTACCACATCAGTGCTGTATAAAAAAACAGTGTTTGTGTGAGGCAATGTGGCATGGAGCTAATAGGCCTCCCATATTAGTTGGGTGGCTTTTGGTCTGAAATCTACACTCAAATAGTTCACATTTTGACTTTTTGAGGAGGTAGCGATGCCTAAGCCCCGTTTTACTCAAGTCAGCTTGTCAGATACGCCCTTTACCATCGCGTCAGTCGCACGGTAAGAAGGGCGTTTTTGCCACATCGGAAAACCGAATCAGAATTTGCCGGATCTGCGGCTGATAACCTAGACCACTCAGCTCTGCGGTCATCCTAAGGCCTGTTAACGCTAGGCGGTTAAGCCAGTTACTTGCTCTCTACCACACAGGCATCTAGCTTCTTAAACAGGGTTTCGAGGGTTTGGTAGACGCGTTTGCTGTCGCCGCTGTTGGCCAGTATGGGTCGTAAGTCGTGGTTGCTGATCTTGAGCTTATCTTGCTTGGCGAGGCGCAGTTGGCTAAAGCCGTAGTGGGTGCCGTTGTGCTGGCCGAGTAATGCCAGATTAAAATCGATTTGATGACCGCCGTATAAGATGCCTAAGGTACGGTCTTCACCTGAGGTTGAACCGCTGGTGGTGAGGGCGTCTCGGCCTAAGTACTTAATGGGGTTATCCTCTGCTGGTGCCGAAAGGTATGCTTGCACGCAGGTATCGGCGGCTTTAGCTGAAAATAAAGTATTAGTAAAAAAAGTGATGCTTTCTAACATCTCCGGTCGGGTTTGGGTGATGGCAACTCCCCGCTGGCCGTTCGCAGCACTTGTGGTGGCTGAATGAGCCACTGTCGTATTGGTGGTTGTGGCTTGTGCGTTTTTAAAATAGGGCAGCGTTGGTAGAGTACTACAGCCACTAAGCAGTAGGGTGGCCAGCGTCGCACTGGCAACAAAAGTAATCCGCATCTTAGACTCCAAATAGTGTGAGAAAGGCTGTTTCCTTATCCTAATACAAGTGTTGGCCAGTCTGGCGGGCTTTTCGGCGATTAAAAATTTGCTGCGACAGATTACAACCGAGCCATGCTCGCGCTATCATTGAGCAACTAACTTTATATTTATGGGATTTAGCCGTACATATGCGCCTTTTACGAGGATTTACCCTGCCAGCACTTGTTTTGGCCACTTTTGTTACGCCGGCAGCCATTGCCGCTTATTATCCGCACAACAGTGTGGACGCCGTGGTGTCTGAGTATGGCTATTTAGCCGAAGTGCGCATGAAGCCTTATTTTATGGGCGCCAACATCACTTATCCGCCACAGGACATAGTGTTGTTGGCCACCAAAGAAGAAAAATCCCTCGAGCTGTGGGCGCGTAACGATGGCGATTTCACTTTTATCCGCAGTTACCCTATCAGCAAAGCCAGCGGCGGCTCGGGTCCTAAGCTCAGAGAAGGTGATAGACAAGTACCCGAGGGCATTTATCGCATTACGCAGTTAAATCCGAACAGCAATTTTCATCTGTCGATGCGCCTCGATTACCCTAACTCTTACGATTTGATGCGTGCCGCAAAAGAAGGTCGCAGAAATCTCGGCGGTGACATTTATATTCACGGTAAGGCGCAGTCGACCGGTTGCTTAGCCGTAGGTGATATCGCCATTGAAGAGCTGTTTGTGCTGGTAAACAAAGTAGGCACTGCCCGTACTTCTGTGGTGATAGCGCCGCACGATCCGCGCCGCCAGCCGTTAAACGGTTTTGCTGATAACTTACCGCGTTGGGCCGTTGAATTATATGCGGATATTTCTCGTGAATTTACTAAATACCCTAAAGAGGATATTTAAGTCGCCTTGCCACATTACTCACTATATGTCGGCGTTTGATAGCGAACATCAAGTTACTGCGAACCGCTAAATAATCTCTTGCTCGCTCGTTAAAGCCATAACCTTACTCAATGGGGTTATGGCTTTTTTATTACCTGTTTTTCGGTTTTAAAGCGAGAAGACAAGGCTAATAACGGGCGAGCTAAAGGCGCATTGTGCTTAATTTCGCAAACTATGATCTGGGTTAACGCACTGCATTAAAATAAGCGCTAGAGTGCTTTCAGTAATAAAAAATCATAAAAATTAAATTCAGATTAGAAATACGTTTAGCTAGCAAGTCATCACGGATGCTGGCTATTGCTGACTTTTTGCATGGATAAGGACAATAATAATATGAGCACTGCCACTTTTTATATGCCCTCCGTTAATCTCATCGGCGCCGGTGCCGCAGAGCAGGCGGTAAGCAACCTCAGCCAACTGGGTTTTAAACATGCTTTGATTGTTACCGATAAGCCATTGGTGGATCTCGGTTATGCCGGTGACTTACAGCAAAAGTTGGCTAAGCAGGATATTCAGGCCAGTATTTTTTCTGAGGTACAGGCCAACCCCACCACGGGTAACGTGGAAGCGGGCTTGGTGCAGTTGCGCGCCCAGCAGTGTGACTTTGTGATTTCTCTCGGCGGCGGCTCACCCCATGATTGTGCCAAAGGCATAGCGCTGGTGGCCAGCAACGGCGGCGATATTCGTGATTACGAAGGCGTAGATAGATCCGCTAAACCGCAGTTGCCATTAGTGGCCATTAATACCACTGCGGGTACCGCCTCGGAAGTGACCCGTTTTTGTATCATCACCGATGAAAAAACCCACATTAAGATGGCCATCGTCGATAAAAACGTGACGCCGATTATGTCGGTGAACGATCCGTTATTGATGAAGAACATGCCTAAGTCATTAACCGCCGCGACTGGCATGGATGCGCTCACCCATGCGGTTGAAGCCTATGTGTCCACCGCCGCTAACCCCATTACCGATACCTGTGCTCTTAAGGCCGTGACCTTGATAAGCCAGTATTTAGTGCGTGCCGTGAATGATGGCACCGACATGGAAGCGCGAGAGCAAATGGCGTATGCCCAGCTGTTAGCGGGCATGGCATTTAATAATGCCTCGCTCGGCTATGTGCATGCCATGGCACATCAATTAGGCGGTTTTTATGATCTGCCACACGGTGTTTGTAATGCGATTTTATTGCCGCATGTGCAACGCTTTAATAGCAGTGTTGCCAGTGCGCGCCAAACCGATATCGCCGCGGCCATGGGCGTAGAGGTTAAGGATTTGAGTTTTGAGCAGGGCGCCAAGCAGTGCATCGAGGCCATCGTTAAGCTGTCTGAACAGGTCGGCATTCAGGTGGGCTTGGGCAGTTTAGGCGTTAAAGAGGCTGATTTTGCCACCTTGGCCAGTAACGCCATGAAGGATGCCTGCGCGATCACCAACCCCATTCAACCGGACCATCAAGAAGTCGTCGCCATGTTTAAGGCGGCAATGTAAGCGTTATTTAAGCCTGATTTAAATAAGCGCTAAACAAGGAGCCCCGCATTAGGTGGGGCTTTTTATTCATTCGATTGGCTAGTTGCGCCAAATCTAACATTCAACATTCAACATTCAACATTCAACATTCAACATTCAACATTCAACATTCAGCGAAGCGCTAATTAACGCCAAATAAGCAGCTCCCAGCCGCGTTCTACGCCCAGTCGATATAAATTGTTGTCGCCGTTCACTACGGCGGCCTGATCGACGTATTCCAAGAGCGGTAAATCATTGAGTGAGTCACTGTAGCCGTAACTTAGGCTAGGCGTTAAGCCTTGTTGGTGCAGCCATTCTTGTAAGCGGGTGAGCTTACCTTCTTGATAGCTGTATACGCCTCGGGTGAGACCGGTATAGGCGCCGTCACAGTAGTCGAGCAAAATCCCGATGGCGTGCTCCACACCCAGTGCGCGCGCTATGGGTTTAACCAGATGCTCGCCGGTGGCAGAAATAATCACCACCGTATGCCCCTGCGCTAAATGCCAATCTAATCGCGCCTTAGCGTCCGCATACACCAAAGGTAAGACGTTGTGGCGCACAAAGTCTTCTACCAAGGGCGCCAGTAACTCGGCAGGCCAATAACGAATGGGGGCTAAGGTGAGCGCCATGTAGGCATCCATATCCAGCTGGCCTTGGTAGTAGGCGGCCATCAGGCATTTTTCTTGTGCTAAAATATCGGGGCAAATCAGCTTACGATCCACTAAATATTCTAACCACAGGCTCGCCGAGTCACCGGCGATCAGCGTTTCGTCTAAATCAAAAATGGCTAATTTCATCAGGCAACCTCCTGTAGCTCTTTGTAGTCAAATAGCAGTTCTAGATGGCTGCCTACCGATAATACTGCGGTTGCGCCGCGATTTAGTTTATCTACCGTGAGCAGGCAGTTTAGCGCTTGGATTTGATAGCGGATCACATTGCCCAACAGTTGATGCCCCATCACTTTTCCCAGTATAGGCAAAGGCATAGCCGAACCATAGTCTCTACCTAGCTCTTGGCCTAGCTCTCTAGTGAGATCTCTCTTTAATTCACTATCTAACTTTCGAATATAAATGGACTCAGGGCGCACGGCCAGTCTGCCGCGTATCTTTAAGCCTAGCAAGGTGTAGGCTTGTGCGGCGGACAGCAAATTATAGTTGCCAATAAAGCCTGCTACAAAATCGTTGGCGGGCCGGGTGTAGATGGCCTCTGCGGTATCTGCCTGCACGATTTGGCCTTCATTCATCACAAATACGCGGTCTGACAAGGTTAATGCTTCTTCCTGATCATGGGTGACAAACACAGTGGTGAGATCGAGCTGGCGTTGTATGCTGCGGATCTGCTCTCGAAGATGTTTACGAATAGGCGCATCCAGCGCCGACAGGGGTTCATCTAGCAGCAAGATGCGCGGGCGTACCACCAAGGCGCGCGCCAACGCCACGCGCTGGCGCTGACCACCGGAGAGTTGGGCGGGATAATGATGCTCACGTTCGTTTAAACCCACTAACTCCAGTACTTCGCCTACGCGACGAGTAATCTCGGCTTTATTTAGGCGTTGCATGGTCAGACCAAAACCCACATTGCCCGCTACTGTGAGATTGGGAAACAGCGCATAGTGTTGAAAAACCATGCCGATGCCTCTGTGCTGGGCTTTGAGGTAAGTAATGTCTTCACCGGCGACCCGAATTTGCCCACAGTCTGGGGTTACCAATCCCGCTAGGCTGCGTAATAACGTCGACTTACCGCAACCTGAAGGACCCAGCAGGGTAATAAATTCGCCTTTACGGATATCGAAACTAATGCCTTTGAATACAGAGGTATCGGCGAAGGATTTGGCGAGGTTGGCAACTTCAAGATAATGCATCAGCGGCTCCGAGTTTGCAGGCGCAAGGCGAACCAGGTCGCGGCGCCAATAAAAATAAAATAAGACATCACCATGGCGCTGGTGAAGTGACCACTGTTGGTGCGTTGGCTATATAGGTACACCTGCAAGGTTTCAAAGCGGGTGCCAACCAGCATATTGGCGAACACAAACTCGCCGAATAAAAAAGAGAAAGATAAAAACAACGCCGCCAGCAAGCCATTGCGGATATTCGGTAATACCACCCGTAAAAAGGCACCCACAGTGCTGGCGCCCAATAAGTGCGCCGCGTCTATCAGGTCCGAAAGCGCAATGGCGTCCAGATTGTTGGCGAGTGCGCGATACATAAAGGGCAGGCTGATGGTGAAATAACACACAATCAAGATCCAAGGGCCACCCACCAAAGGTAAAGGGCCACCCGCATATAGCTGCAATAGCCCCACAGAGGACACCACGGGTGGCACGGCAAACGGCAGCAAGATCAGCAGGTTCATCAGGCCTTTTAGGCGTGGGAAGTAATAGAACACCACAAACAACGTCGGCAATATCAACAATAAGCTCAGTAGCAAGGCGGCCCCACACACCAAGAGGGAGCGACCAAAGGCCGCCAAGAAACGGCTGTCAGACCAGAGCGCTATATACCAGTCCAGCGTAAAGCCGCGGGGTAAAATATGTGCGCCCCATTGTGCGGATAAGGAATACACCAAGGTGATGATGATGGGGGCGGCCAGCAGCAGTAGCAGCCCGTAGACTATTAACCGAGCCAGTAAGGGGGCTTGGGCTGAGTTACTCATAGTGATTTATTCCTATCGGTTTACTCATAGCTGTTTACTCTTATCGACTTACGCATACCGGCTTACTTATATTGATAACGGCGAATGAGCCATTGATTGACCACAGTCACCAGCATCAGTAGCGCCATCAATAATAACGACAGCGCAGCGGCCAGCTGGGGTTCGAGAAAAATATCGCCGGCTACCAGCGCGGAAATTTGTATGGTGACCAAGTTATAGTTGCTGGTCATCAAAGCGAAGGTACTGGCATAGGCGCCCAGTGCATTGGCCAGCAATATGATAAAGGTGCCCAATAAAGCCGGTGCGAGCACGGGCAACACCACGCGCAGCCAATATTGCCAAGGGCGGGCACCTAACAGGGCGGCGGCGTCTCGCCAGTCGTCTTGCAGGCCATCGAACGCGGGGTAGAGCAATAAGATGGCCAATGGGATCTGAAAGTAGGTATAGAGCATAATGAGGCCATTACGCGAATACAGATTAACACCCTCGAGCACACCGGACTCTTGCAGCAATAAGGTTAAGGCACCGTTCATGCCCAGCAGCACGATAAAGGCAAACGCCAGCGGCACCCCTGAAAAATTGCTGGCCATGGTGGTGAAGGCCACCACAATATTTTGCAACTTACCGGGCACTTGGCGCAGCGCCGCCGTGCCGACCAACGCAATTAGCAAGCCGAGCAGGCTGGACCAGAGTGCTAAGTCGATGCTGTTAGTGAACGACTGCACATAAAAGGGTGAGTCGATAATTTCTTGAAAGTGACTCAAGCCCCACTGGCCATCAACCTGAAAGGCGTTGATCAGTATCCATAACATGGGCGCCAGTTGAAATAAGCCAAACAGCAGGGCAAAAGGCAGCAACCAGAGCAAAGGCAAGCCGCGTAGCCAACTCGCAGGCTGAACAGCCAAGGGCGTGGTAATCGGCGTGGTAATGGTCGTGGTATCAAGCTCGCTGCGGCTATCTTTGGCAGGAGAAAGTGTGCTGGGGGAAAGGTGCGTGTGGGCGCTCGGCAAGGTGAGGGGGTTAGTCATGACGTTTGCTCCTTACTGTTGAACACAGACTTCTGAACACCTACTTTTCAACCTAGCAACAGGCGTGACTGCGAGTGACGCTTTCGACATTAAATAACCAGTAACAGCGGCTTAAGATAGCCCACGACCATATCTTTTGACGGCATGGGCTGGGCTATCTGCTGGGCTATCTGTTTAAGTTATCTTTTTTGATGGATAAGCACGGCCGACTGCCATTGGCGAGATAGCGTACGCGTGCTCTTTTCCCATTCATCATGGTCGCTAATGGGGCGGGCGATGGCATACATATCTTCGGGCAGTAGCTTGGCTTTTACGTCTTCAGGTAAGGTTACCTGACTGCGGATGGGGCGAGCATAACCGCGCGCCAGATTGACCTGACCCGCATCACTTAATATGTATTCTCGGGCTAACTTAGCCGCATTAGGATGCTTGGCGTACTTGTTAATAATGGTGGTGTAGCCGGATATCAGAGATCCATCGCTTGGGATCAGCACGCTAAAGCGCTTAGGGTCTATTTGGTCACGATAATTAAGGGCGTTGAAATCCCATAAAATGGCCATTTCCACTTCCCCTTTCTCCAGATTGGCAATATTAGGGTCAACGGGAGACAGGCGGCCTTGTTTGGCTAGCTTGGCAAATAAATCCAAGGCCGGCTTGATATTGGACTCATCGCCGCCGAGCGCAAAGGCCGCCGCTAATACGGCGCTATTGGCCTGTGCTGCCACGCCGACGTCGCCCACCGTCACTTGGTAGTCACCGTCCAGCAAGTCTTGCCAAGAAGCAGGAGCCTTGTGGATCAGTTCGTTGTTCACGATAAAGGCGATAGTGCCTGTGTAGCCGAGCATCCAGTGGCCGTCTTGGTCTTTTGCCCAATCGGGGATTTGCTCCCAAGTGGTCGGTTTATAGGCTTGGGTGACGCCTTGGCGCAGCGCTATGGGACCAAACGCGGCACCTACGTCGCCGATATCGGCGGTGGCATTGTCTTTTTCGGCGGCAAATTTAGCGATCTCTTGTGCCGAGCTCATGTCGGTATCTTGATGCTTAAGGCCATACTGATTGCCAAGATCTTGCCAGGTATCTTTCCAATTCGCCCAACTGTCAGGCATACCTACGCTGTATAATTTCCCTTCATTGCGCGCCGCTTGTTCCAAGGCTGCGATATCGGCATCGGCGGCAAAGATGGCAGAGCTACTTAAGCTCAGCGTCAGTAAGCTGGAGATTTTTAGTATCTTGTGCATCGATTTCAATCCTCTGAGGTGCAGTGTGATCTCGGTCTGGTTCAAAGCCGATGCTAGGTGAGGCAGATGACAATTTGGCGGCGCTGGTATGGCTGTTTTGTGGCGGCCTTATTCAACGATGTTTATTTCAGGGCGTTTATTCAACAGAGAACATTCTGCTAATAATTTCTGCAATGTGTGGCGTGTGCGAAACAGATGAGTGTTCCAGCCTTCGCGGCTAACATAAATAAAGCCATCGTCTCCCAAACTAATGCCTTCAAACTGCCCTTTTTTATTGAGCATGAATTGGCGGCCTAAGTGTTCGAGTACTTGACCGTCTTGCACCGGATATAGCCAGATCCAAGCGTGGCGATTAAACCAATTTTTACTGTAACCAAGTAGCATTAGGGTATTGGTTTGCTCATCGAAGTCGGCGCCTGTGACCAAGATGTTGGGATTAAGTGTTTGCTGGGCATGCAGCGGCAGGGGCTGAGCGGCCTGCGAGAGCGGTACCTTATAAAGGGTCGTTTTTTGATCTAGCCAGCGCTTGGTAAACAGCCAGAGTTCGCCATTAACCCAAGTGAGCGCCTCAGCATCAAAGTTGTGTTGATAGTGGGCATACTGAAACTGTGTTTGCTCGGCATAGACCACCGACAAGCTTGCTTCTGGTTTGATAGTTTCTGGTTTAATGGCTTCTGGTTTAATGGCTTCGAGAGTGATTGCCGCAGGCCCAAGCGGCAGCACTAAGATATTCAGTCCGCGGCGTCGGCCGCCATTGTTGCCTGTGTCTGCCAGATACAGGGTATTACCGTGAATGCTGATGTCTTCCCAGTCGTGATTTTCTGCCGCTACAGATAAGCGCGAGATAAGTCTGCCCGTCTTATCTAGCACAAATAGCTCGGGCGCATTGCCGCTGTCGTTATGGCTGATAAATCCCTGTTGCCAACCAATGAGGCCTGAGGTTTCCGATAGGCTGCTGTCAAAGCGCGCCAGCGGCAATAACGCCAAGCTTGGGCCTTGAGCTGAGCTGCAACTGGGGAGTAATAAGAGCATCAATAATGAAAATACAAGGCGCATGCCGCAGTCCTATAACAAGTGGGTTCTTGTTATAGCGTGAATCTGCTTAACTGCAATGCATATCTCTCTTGAGCAGACCATTCTCGGCTCTGCGGACAGTGTGGCGCAGGAGCAGGGGGCAAACATTGGCTATGAGTCTTGTGCTCTCTTTCGTAAAAGCGAGCATGCTTGGTGTTATATGCTGTTTTTGAGCGGGCGAGCTAGGAGTGCCGGCTGATTTTATTTGCAAGCTCAGCCTAATATCTTCATGAAACTGTTAAACTGCCAGCAAAATACGTGAGTTACGCGCACGAATTACACATTTAAGAGGAGAGAGCCATGACCCGAGGTATTGGGCTGTCGGTGTTTGCATCTGTGTTATTTGCATTTTTGTATTATTACGCCAGTTTGCTGCACCCGCTGTCTGGGGAAGTGGTGTTTGGTTGGCGCATGCTGCTGACTATGCCGTGTGTCGCCTTATTTCTGCTTTACAGCCGCGATTGGCATTTGGTGACTACATTATTTTCCGAGGCAAAACGCCGGCCTTTATTGTGGGTTGGCTTGCCCATATCCGCAGCACTAATGGGCGTGCAATTGTGGATTTTCATGTGGGCGCCCATTAATGGCCGCGGGCTACCGGTTTCGCTCGGCTATTTTATGATGCCCTTGGTATTAGTGGTGATTGGCCGCTTTGTTTATCAAGAAAGGCCGAGTCGTTTGCAATGGACGGCGGTCGGGTTTGCCGCCATTGGCGTGGCGAATGAAGTCTGGCAGGCGGGCAGTATTTCTTGGGAAACCTTAGTGGTGGCGCTGGGTTATCCCATGTATTTTGTGTGGCGCCGGTATATGGGCACCGACAACCTAGGCGGACTCTGGTGTGATATGTTGTTGATGTTACCCGTGGCAGCTTGGTTTGTGTCATCGGTGGAACAACCGTTTTTTGCCTTCGACGTGCGTCCTTTATTGTGGCCGCTAGTGGTAGGCTTAGGTATGGTTAGCGCCTTAGCCTTGGTCTGCTACATAGTCGCCAGCCGCCTACTGCCCTTTAGCTTATTTGGCCTGCTCGGCTACGTAGAACCTGTTTTGCTGGTGGTGGTGTCATTAATCTTAGGCGAGAGTATTCAAGAGGGTGAATGGCTGACCTATATCGCTATTTGGCTAGCGGTAGGCTTATTAGTGTTAGAAGGCGTAAAGCGCTTACTGACTTTTAGGCGTTATCCGTTTGATGCTGCATCGGAAGCTGTGAGGAGTGATGAATGAGGTGGAATGCCAACCCAACGCCTTACTATTCACTATTCACTATTCACCGTTTTTACGCCCACATCACGCAAATAGCCGCGATAACAATAAGCGCTAATCCCCAATGGTCTTGTCGGGCCAGTTTAGTCTTAAAGTAATAGGCCGAAATTAATAGCGTAAATAACACTTCTACTTGGCCGAGCGTTTTCACCAAGGCCACGCTCTCCAGACTCATGGCGCTAAACCAACCGATGGAGCCCAAACAACTACTGATGCTGATCAGCGCCGTTAATTTAGGTCGCTTCGCCAAGCCCATTAAACTGGGCGGATCGCGAAGCCCCAACCAGCCTACTAACAATAGCGTTTGTAGGCCGATCACCAATAACAATACCCAAGCGGCGGAAAAGGGAAACGACAGCTCGAGTAATAAACTGGCCTCGCGCACCCACAGTGAGGTGAGGGCAAAGGTCAGGCCGCTGGCCACGCCCACTATTAAGGTCTTGGGCGAAACTACCCCAGCAATGCGGCGCAGGCCACTTAACAAGCCCACCGCAATGCCGCCGAGCAAGACGCCCAGCCAGCCTAAGGGCGTGAGTAGAGTACCAAAAAAAGCCACTCCTAAGATCGCCGCCCAAATGGCCTCACTCTTTGCTAGTCCCACACCCACCGCATAATTGCGCAGCTGAAATAGCCGCACCATTAAGGCGGTGGCGATAATTTGGCACAGCGCAGCTCCCACAATGTAGACGAAGAACAGTGCCGAAAACTGCGGCAGTGCCTCCTCGGGCTGCCAGCGATATAAGCCCCATAAATACAGTGCCGCCAACGGGCCCGCCAAGATAAAGCGCGCTAAGGTGACGCTGGTAGCGCCTAAGTCTTGGCTCAGCTGCTTTTGAAAGGCATTGCGCCACGCCTGCATAAAGGCGGCAAACAGCGTAAAGGGGATCCAGAGCATTGAATGACCGCGAAGTGTGAAGAGTGAAGAGTAAAGTGTGAAGATTAAAAGCCAGACCCGCAGGTGTGGTGTCTGAGATTTAACCTCACTCCTCATGATAGTTTTATTTGGCTCTGCCCTTTTTCTGAAAGCGGAGCATCGCGGAAAAAGTAGGTCTAGGTTGTTCTCTTCACTCTTTCCGCTTCACTCTTTACGATGTTTTGCTTTGTTGTTGTTGCTTGCGCGCCAGCTTATCGGCGCGTCTTTGCTCGGCATTGGCCACGGCATCGCTGCCGATGTGAGCCTCACCGCGCGCTTGGGCTAATTGCAGTTGGCGCTCACGCTCGGCGTATCTTTGCTGCTGCTCAGGCGTGTGGCTGTTATAACAGTGCTGGCAGCTCACGCCGTGCTGATAATGAGCATGCTGTAGCTCTTCTGGAGCCAGCGGCGCACGACAGGCTGAGCACAATTGGTATTGGCCGGGCTGCAGTTGATGATCCACCGTCACCCGATTGTCGAACACGAAACACTCACCTTCCCACAAAGATTCGGCGGCAGGCACTTCTTCTAAATATTTTAAGATGCCGCCATGCAGGTGGTAGACCTCATCAAAGCCTTGCTCTTTGAGATACGCAGTGCTTTTTTCACAGCGAATACCGCCGGTGCAAAACATGGCCACTTTCTTGTGCTTATTGGTATCTAAGTTATTTTTGACGTACTCGGGAAACTCGCGAAAGCTCTCGGTATTGGGGTTTAGCGCGCCCTTAAAGGTGCCGATTTCCACTTCGTAATCGTTGCGGGTATCGACCAAGACCACGTCTGGATCTGAGATCAGCGCGTTCCAATCTTTGGCCGCCACATAAGTGCCGACCACCCGCAGCGGATCTATGCCCTCGACCCCCATGGTGACGATTTCTTGCTTGAGTTTGACCTTAGTGCGGTAAAACGGCTGATCGCAGCTGACCGACTCTTTGTAATCGATACCGCTAAAACGCGCATCTTGCTCAAACCAGGTTTTTAACTGTGTGATGGCGTCCCGCGAGCCTGCAACCGTGCCGTTAATGCCTTCACTGGCCAGCAATAAAGTGCCGCGAATTTGCTGGCTTTCCAGCATCGCCTGTAGCGGCGCGCGCAGTGCTTCATGATTATCTAAGGTGACGAACTTATAGAGGGCACAGACCACAAACTGAGACATAACTTTTTTCCTTGAGCGCCCGCGCGGGCACCGTAGTAACAAATATTGATCGCCATGGAAACTGTACTGAACCCTTGTATTAAGGCATGGCGTGATGGGCGCATCATAACAAATTTTGCGCCCGCGCTGCAGTAAAAGCGAAAACGCCTAGCGCGGAAGCTAGGCGTTTTTAGTTAGTGCTATCGACATCGACATCGACATCGAGCCATGGGCCGGTTAAGGCTTACAAGGAATTGGCGGCAGTCTTACCCGTGCCTTGCAACTCTTCGTCTCTTAGAAAGGTCGCCTGATCGGTTTCGCCGAGCAGTTTGCTGGTAATGGTGCCTGCTGTCATGGCGCCGTTGACGTTTAAGGCGGTGCGCGCCATGTCGATTAACGGCTCAATGGAAATAAGCAAGGCGGCCAAGGCAACCGGCATGCCCATAATAGGCAATACGATTAATGCGGCAAAGGTAGCACCGCCGCCCACACCGGCCACACCAAAGGAGGCGAGGGTGATCACACCCACCAGCGTAGCCAGCCACAGCGGGTCTAACACATCAATGCCCATGGTCGGCGCTATCATAACGGCCAGCATGGCCGGATAAATACCGGCACAGCCGTTTTGGCCAATAGTGGCGCCAAAAGAGGCAGAAAAATTGGCGATGCTTTCGGGCACGCCCAGTTTTTGGGTTTGCGCCTGCACGTTCAAGGGAATGGTGGCCGCGCTGGAGCGACTGGTAAAGGCGAACGCCAATACCGGCCACACCTTCTTAAAGAAGCGCTTGGCGTTCACGCCCACCAGCGTGAGCAAGAGACCGTGGATGGCGAACATGATGGCAATCGCTACATAAGAGGCCAGCAAGAAGCCGCCTAGGCTAACCACATCTTGTAAGTTAGAGCCGGCGATCACCTTGGTCATCAACGCCATCACGCCGTAAGGGGTGAGCTTCATCACTAAGCGCACTAAGCGCATCACTAACGCTTGCAGCGCTTCTATGCCGCCCACTACGCGAGCGCCCAGCTCAGGTTCATCTTTTAATAAGGTGAGGGTGGCGAGGCCCAAGAACACGGCAAAGATCACTACGCCAATCACGGCGGTGGGGCTAGCACCCGTCATGTCGGCAAAGGGATTTTGGGGAATAAAGGACACCACTAATTGCGGCAGTGACAGGTTGGCTACGCTGGCGACTTGCGACTCTAATTGCTCGGCACGGGCTAACTCGCGTGCGCCCTGCACTAAGTCGGCGGCATTAAGGCCAAAACTGTGGGTGACAAATACGCCCACTAAGGCGGCAATGGCGGTGGTGCCCAGTAAAATGCTCAACGACAGGGCGCTGATTTTACCAAGAGAAGTGGCGTTATGCAGTCGCGCCACGGCGCCTAAAATAGACACCAGTACCAGCGGTATTACTATCATTTGCAGCAGGCGTACATAGCCGCTACCAATCATGTTCACCCACTCTAGGGTGCGCGCTATGGTATGGGTGTCATAGAGGCTTTGCATGATAAAGCCCAAGGCGACACCGAACAGTAAGCCAGTTAACACTTGGCGAGATAAAGATTGATGGCGGCGGGCCAAACGGCTCAGTAACACCATTAACACGACGAATACCGCCAAGTTGAATAACACCAGTAGCATGGTGACTCCGTAAACAGGGATTTATATTGAATACCTGCCATGTTAGCAGCAGATTCGACTGGGTTATAATTCATTTTGTTATGACGCCGCATCATTTGAGTATAAGCAAAAGCTTAAGCAGCAATCTGTGTTGGCAGCCGCGCAACAACCAATAAAAAACGCCCCACCAAAAGGTGGAGCGTTATCTAGTACGTAGCGTATTAAAAACGCAGTTTAGCGCTTAAGTTGCTCTAACAAGAGCGCGCTTGGGTAGCCGTCTGCCACCTGTTGCTTTGACTGTTGATAGCCGCGAATGGCGTTAATGGTATTGGGGCCAATCACGCCGTCTGAGCCTTGGGTATTAAAGCCCTTGGCGGTTAGCGCCTGTTGCAGAGCCACTTTTTCGGATCGACTCAAGGCGCGCTCATTTCTGGGCCACTTGGCCACAAACTCACTGCCGCCATCCAGTTTATCCGCTAAATGACCCACGGCCATGGCATAGGAGGTGGCGTTGTTATAGCGGCGGATCACGTTAAAGTTCTTAAAGATGGCAAACACAGGGCCGTGAGCGCCTGCGGGCACTAAAATGGCCGCCTCACCAAAATCAGGCAGCGGCTGACCGGTCATGGTTTTTACGCCGCGCTGGCGCCAATAGGCCACGGGCTGGCGGTTATCTTGGGTGGCACTGGCATAATCAAAGCCTGACGGCAGCTTGATTTCCACGCCCCAAGGCGCGCCGTGTTGCCAGCCAAAGCGGGCTAAATAGGCGGCAGTGGAAGCCAGTGCATCTGTGGGGTCTTCTGACCAAATGTCGCGTTTGCCGTCGCCATTAAAGTCTTGGGCGTATTGCAAATAGCTGGTGGGCATAAATTGGGTGTGGCCCATGGCGCCGGCCCAAGAGCCGCGCATGCGCTCGGGCGTCACGTCGCCGGCTTGCAAGATTTTCAGCGCGCCCATTAATTCTGCTTCGGCAAAATCACGGCGGCGGCCTTCGAAGGCTAAGGTGGCCAGGCCCGAGATGGTGCTGATATTGCCACGATAGGAGCCGTAGTTGGTTTCCATGCCCCACACCGACACTACTACTTTGGCATCCACGTTATAGCGCGCTTCGATGGCGCTCAGCGTTTGTTCCATCCCTTTCCATTTCTCGCGACCCGTGGTGACGCGCGTCGCTGAGGTGGCGGTATCCAGATATTCCCAAATTTGACGGGTAAATTCTGCCTGATTGCCATCAAGCTTGATCACTTGGTTATCCAGCTTTACGTCTTTAAAGGCGCTGTCGAACACAGCTGGCTGAATGCCGTTGGCCAGCGCGCGAGCACGAAAACCTTGGCGCCAGGCATTAAAGTCTGCCAGCTCTGTGGCGGTGGGTGGGCGAGTTTGCGGCGCATTGGCCGCAGGCGCAGGAGCTTTGGTCGCAGTGTGAGCGCTGCCCGTGTTAGTGGCGGTTGCATTAGTAGCAGATTCGCCGCTGGCAGCCGCCGTATTGGCATGGCTAGTACAGCCGGTCAGAATCACACCCAGCACTAACGCGCTGATATAAGATGGTTTTAGCATGAAGCCTCTAATCGTTAAGGTTTGTAAACAGGTCAAGGTTTTAAAAAGGCGTAAGCCCAACGTCAGGTTAAGGTACTGACTAGGGTACTTAATCTGGCTAGGGTTCGTAAAAAAGCATGGCAGCAGCATATCTGATGTCTATAAAAAGGAAAGGACTGACGTTATTTGCTTAGTTTTTTTTGAGCTCAGGGTAGGGCAGGGGAAAGCGCAGGCTAAAGTGCATAGCAAAAGTAGCGCATAAAAATGTGTCTCAGGGCAGATAGTGGTGCCAAGCTTTGTTATGATCGGCCTATTCAGTTTTGCAGTAATAGGCCGATAGCGTCACCGTTAAACAAATCTCTGTTTATGCCTATGGTGCATGCTCAATAGGTAAAGACATAGCGCTCGCTTTTAGTTAGCTGCTTAATATTTTTGGGTGCCGAGTCGTTACTCTATTATGCGGCTGCAGTCGGCATCGCTCTTGGTGAGATGCTCAGAGTCGCACTTGGCGGTCACTGCGCGCGTGACTTCTTTATCACCCAATAACTGAGAACACACAGCATGGCTATTTCATCGGATTCATCGGAGCCGTTATGTATCTGATTAGGGATTTTAAGGACACGGACCTCAGCAGTCTGGAGTTGATTTTTCATGATGCCGTGATGGATCAAGGGCGTCGTGGTTACAGCGATGAGCAGGTCGAATTTTGGGCCGCTTTTCCCTACCTGTATGCGGCGGACTTTCGCTCTCTGGTGCTCACCGGTTATACCCGGGTAATGGCCTGTTATCAGATACCGGTGGCTTTTGCTACTTTGCATCCAGACAATCATCTGGCCTTGCTCTATGTGTTAGGCGATCACGCGGGGCGCGGCATTGCCGGGCGACTATGTGCCGATATAGAAGAAGAAGCTAAGCGGCGCGGTGTCACATGTTTGCGCACCGACGCCAGCGTGTTGTCGCGCCCCATCTTTGAGCAAAGAGGCTATCGCTTAGTCAGCCAAGAGCGGATTGAAAGGGAAGATATTGAATTTATCCGCTTTATTATGGAAAAAGACCTGAGCTAGCACTTAGGCGCTGGTATCAATCAAGGCTTTGTCGCAAAATAGCGGCCCCTGAAAAGGGTCAATTACGATTAGGGGAGAAGCACGACTGTGGCCAAGCCGAAAAATACGTACTATCTCACTGCGCATTGCCCAAGCACGCTCGGCACCATGGATGTGCTGACGCGTTATTTGTGTGAGCAACAGTGTAACGTGGTAGAAATGCAAACCTTCGATGACGTCGAAAGTGGGCATTTTTTTGTGCGCTTGGAGTTTCGTCCCCCCTCAGAACTTGCCTTTGATGTGGCGGCCTTTAGTGAGGGGCTGGCACCCAGGGCCGCTCAATTTGCCATGCATTGGCAGCTCACGGCCGCAAGCCTTAGGCCAAACGTGGTGGTGATGGTGTCGCGGTTGGATCATTGCCTAAATGACTTATTGTACCGTTATCGTACTGGCCAATTAGCCATTGAAATTCCGGCCATTATTTCTAATCATCCAGACTTGCAGCGTCTGGCCGATTGGCACCATATTCCGTTTTATCACTTGCCCGTAGACGATAGCAATCGGAGTGAGCAAGAAGCGCAAATACGCCAAATTATTAGCGAATGTCAGGCGGATTTAGTGGTATTGGCGCGCTATATGCAAATGTTGAGCCCTGAGTTGTGTACGGCGCTCACCGGCAAAGCCATTAATATTCACCATTCGTTATTGCCCGGTTTTAAAGGTGAGCACCCTTATCATCAGGCTTATGACAAAGGCGTTAAATTAGTGGGTGCCACGGCGCATTATATTAATAACCAATTGGATGATGGCCCCATTATCAGCCAAGGGGTAGAAGTGGTGGATCATAGTCATTACCCTGAGCAGTTAATTGCCAAGGGCCGTGACATTGAATGCCGAACCTTGGCTCGCGCGGTGCAAGCGCACATTGAAGGCCGCGTATTCTTGCATCAGGGTAAAACCGTGGTGTTTAGCAGTTAATGCTGGGTGCTTATTAGCAAGCTAGCGCATCGTCGCTCGTTTTTTTATCTTATTTTATCTTTCTTTGTGGAGTGTCTTGTTACATGAATAAAACCCTGATGGCGAGCTTGTTAGGCCTAGCGCTAACCGGTTGTGCTAGCTCCCAATTGGACCAGCCTTTTAGTCTGACCGTGGCACACATTAATGATACCCATGCTCACTTTGATGCCAGTGACGTACGACTAACGTTTGCCGATGGTGCTGTTTATGCCAAAGCCGGTGGCAGTGCGCGCACACTTAATTATGCCAATCAATTGCGTGAGCAAGCGAAAGAGCAGGATCAGGCGTTTTTATTCTTACACGCCGGTGATGCGTGGCAGGGCACTGGGTATTTTACCCAACATCAAGGGGCCATGAGCGCCGACATTTTAAGCCGGATGCAGTTTGACGCCATGACCTTGGGCGAGCGTGAATTTGTGCTCGATAACCAGCATTTGGCCGCTTTCGTTAAACAGCTGAGCTTTCCGGTGCTGGCGGCAAACTTAGATGCGCGGCAAGACGCAGATTTAAACGCCGTGGAAAATCTCAAGCCTTATGTTTTATATGTCTTTAAAGGCAATAAGAAAAAACAAGTGGCTACCGTTAAAGAGGCCGGCAAGTATCCGGTGGTGGCAGTGCTCGGCCTAGTGCGTCAAGACATGAAGAGCACGGGCGCCAATGTGGGCCAGTTGAGCTTTGCTGATGAAGTGAGCCGCGCCCAACGCACGGTGAACGAGCTTAAAGCGCAAGGTGTGAGCCACATAGTCGCCTTAACGCACTTAGGGTTAGCTCATGATCAGCAGCTGGCGCAACAGGTAAACGGCATCGATGTGATCGTCGGCGGTCACGCCGAGCAGCTGATGGGTGATTTTAGCAATGTCGGCGGCACTAAAAATGCACCTTATGCCCAGCGTTTTACCAATCCTAATGGCCGTGGTAGCACCTGCGTGGTGCAATCAGGACAGCGTGGCCAAGCCATGGGTAAGGTCACTGTGACCTTTACTTATGATGGCCGCGTCAGCCAGTGCGAAGGCGGTAATACCCTGTTAGTGGGTGCCCAGTTTTATACAGATGTGCATCGCAATGACAACCAACGCGTGAGCGAGCAACAGCAAGCGAGCATAGAGGCCGCCATTGCCAGTGCCGCCAACATTGCCATCGTGGCTGAGGATAAATCGTTACTGCAACACATAGGCCGTGAATATCAGCCGGCGTTATTAACAGCCTACGGTAAGGCGATTGGTGTGGTGCCGCAAACCTTAACGCACCGTCTGTTACCAGTGACCGGTAATGGCTCGCAAGTAGCCCCCCTAGTCGCGGCTAGCCAATTGTATTGGCTGAATACCCAAGGCGTGCAGTCTGTGACCGGACGCCAGGCGGATTTTGCCTTGGTGGCGGCCAGTGCCATTAAGCAAGATATTGAAGTGGGCGTGTTGAAAGCAGGCCAAATAGCCATGGAATTATTACCTGCTAACAATCCCATCAGCTTGGTCTCCTTAAGCGGCCGTCAAGTGACCGGCTTATTGCTCGAAGCCATTAATGGTGCCATTAGCCCAGATGCTAACGGCGGCAACTTCCCATATGTGGCGGGCCTGCGTTATCAGTTTAACGAAACCAGCCGCGGTCGGGGTTATGTAAACAGCATAGAGTATGTGCGCAATGGTCAATGGACACGCATTGAGCCTAATCAACAGTACCAAGTGGCGCTAACGGGTTACCATGCGTCCGGTAACGATGGCTGGCACACCTTGTTTGATGCGCAGCAAGTGACCACAGATCGTATCGATTTAGCCTATGTGAATGGCAAGTTAACCGCCTTCCCGGTGGCTCGTTTGAGCAAAGACATTCAAGGCGCGATTGAGGTGCAGTACATTAATCAACCCCTCAATTGTCAGCAAGCGCAGGTGAGCTGCGATACGCCGGCCTATGCCTTTAGCGATTATGTGCGCGACCAGCGCGCAACCTTAACCGCCTTACCTGAGCCAGGTATCACCTTAAATCGTCTGTAACGTTAAATTAGGCCCGAATTATTCGGGCCTAATTATTTAAACGGCATTTTTTAATTTCCATTCGGATACTTAATTTCACCCTAGATACCGAGTTTCGGATAAAACCTGCTATGTTTTATATACTCTATCGAGTCTATCTCTCGAGTCAGCATGGGAGCAAAGGATGCTAACCAAACCGATAACTAACACCATCGCTACCCCCTTATTGAAACCCTATTATTGGTTGTTGGGGATTATGTTGTGTAGCGGCGCACTGAGTGTGGCGGCGGATCCTGCATCGACGCTTAAGCCCTTGCCGAGGCCCGAAGGGCGGGTGCTGTTGATCATTACCGGTAATATTGGTATCACCAATTCCGGCCCTAACAGCGCCATGGGCCAAGGCGATCAAGCCGAGTTTGATTTGGACCTGCTGGACAGTTTGCCCCAACATGAATTTCGCACCGAAACGCCTTGGACCAATAGCGAACATCAATTTAGCGGTGTGTTATTAAAAGATTTATTACATCGTATTGATGCAAAAGGCTCCCACATTAAAGCCGTGGCTTTTAATGACTATTTTTCTGAATTTGACGCAGACACACCAGAATTAGCCTCTTTATTATTGGCCACCCGTATGGATGGTAAGCCGATGCGTATTCGTGATAAAGGGCCGACTTGGCTGATGCTGCCTTTGTCTGATTTGAAACAATTAGATAATAAACGCTATCACGAACTCTTGATCTGGCAGCTCAGAACCCTGGATGTGCAATAAGTGAATAAAATTAAACTGCTCACCCTGCTGGCTATTGCCTTGTTGTTCGGTGCTAGCTCAGTCTATAGCTACTACCGTGACTTTGAAGTGGTGCGCCATGTGTCTGCCACCATAAAGGCGGTGGGTTGGAGTAGCTCAGAGCTGGAAATGGAAGTGGTTAAATTTGATCGTGCACTCACCGCCTTAGCGGCGGGCATCGAAGATCAGGAGTATGTGCAGCTGCGTTTTGAAGTGCTCTGGAGTCGCGTTAATAGCTTATTAGAGGGTAAAGAAAATCGGCCACTGCGTGAGCAGCCTGGCGTGTTGCCCGTGCTCGATGATTTGTTATTTCAGCTTCAGCTGTGGGAAGACAGCGTATATCAGCTGAGGACACAAGATCGCGTTGAGATTACTAGATTGCGCTCCGAATTGGCGCATTTTCAGCATTTAGTACGAGAAATTAACGTCGAGAATTATTCGGGCGACAATGTGTGGCGCCAATTAGACGTCATTCAAGGCTCACATCGTCACTCCAGTTTGTATTTAGTCGGCCTGTTAATAAGTGGTGGCTTAATGATGTGGCTGTTGGTACGCGAAAATCGACGCAATCGCCAGCTTGCCTATCACGACATGCTGACGGGTCTGCCTAATCGTATGTATTTTTATCAGATGATGAAACAGGCCATGCAGTGGGCGGATCGCCATCACTGCCGTTTGGCTGTGCACATGGTGGATCTAAATAACTTTAAGGCCGTTAACGATAGCTTAGGCCATGAAGTGGGCGATAAATTACTTAAAATAGTGGCCGATCGTTTGCGTGGTACTGTAGGTAAGCAGGGGGATGTAGCTCGGTTAGGCGGTGATGAATTTGTGATCATACAACGCCTATCCCAAGGACAAGATGCCAGCGCCATGGCGACTCAGCTGTGGCGCTCCATTGGCCGTGATGTGGCCTTGCCTGACGGTTGTTTATCGCCACAGGCCTGCATTGGCACCAGTTTATATCCTGCCCAAGGACGGAGTATCGCCGAGCTGCTGTGCCATGCGGATACGGCTATGTATTACGCTAAACATAATCGACAAGTGGCCATACAACTCTATGAAAGTGGTATGGATGAGCGACGTTTACGTCGCCAAAAGCTCGCCATTGCCTTGCAAGCCGCCATCGAACAAGATGCCTTAACGCTGCATTACCAGCCTATCTATCGCTTAAAAACAGGTCAGATTGAGTCGGTAGAAGCCTTGCTGCGTTGGTCGCATTTAGAATATGGCGCCGTGCCGCCACTGGAGATAATCTCGATTGCCGAGCAACACGGTTTGGCCCATCGGCTTAATGAATGGGTGTTGCTTAGTGCCTGCGCGCAGGCGCACCAATGGCAGCAACTCGGTCATCAGCGGCTTAAAGTAAACGTCAATATTAGCCCCAGTATCTTTATGGATGGCGAGCTGGCGAATACGGTGCGCCGCGTATTGCGCCTCACCCAACTTAAGTCGGCATCCTTAGTGTTAGAAATTACCGAAGACACCAGTTTATGGGATACGGCGGGCTCTGAGGATCAGCTTAAGCAGCTGCGGGCGTTGGGCATTGAGATAGCGCTCGATGACTTTGGTACCGGTTATTCTTCTTTTAGCCATTTACGGCAATTGCCACTGAATAAGCTAAAAATCGATAAGTCATTTGTGGCGGACATGGTCACGGATCTGCGCGCTTATCACTTGGTAAAAACGATTATCTCACTGGCGCACAGCCTAGACATGAGTGTGGTGGCCGAGGGCATAGAAGATGCAGAGCAAGCAGATAAATTGCAGCAATTAGGCTGCGAGTTAGGTCAAGGTTATTTGCTGGCTAAGCCAATGCCGGCGGCGGCCATGAGCGAAGCCTTGCAAGCGTCAAGAACAGGTCCGCGCAGCCTAGCTAACGCCTAACGATAGCGCCTATTGAGGCTGTGCTCGGTGGGCTAAGTCGCGCTGAGTGTGCACCATGCTGGTGCGAGCATTCAATAGTTTGCTCTACAATGGTGCGCTATGGGTATTTTTATTGTCTCCACGGACAGAAATAGCTTAGTAAGTAACATAATGTTTTGATTTTATGAGTATTTTATAGTTGGCATTAAATTTGCTATATTCTGCATACTTGTAGAAAAACCCTGATATGGCTGATGACGATGAGCGTAACGCCCAGCCTCACCCCTCTGGGGTATGGCGCAGATCGACTGTGGCTGGCCGAGCTGGACATTAAACTGGTTCCAATAGCCGACAAAACACACCTCAAGCAGTTAGCCTTTACTGGCCCCTTACGTATTCAACGTCCTTTCTATCCCGAAGGCGGTGTTTGTCACCTCTATGTGCTGCACCCGCCCGGCGGTCTTGTATCTGGCGATCAACTCAAAATTCAGGCCTTTTGTGCCGCCAACAGCCAAAGTCTGCTGACCACGCCTTCTGCCGGTAAAATTTACGGCCGCGACAGTGACGGCGTTGCCCAAGGGCAAAGAGTGCGGCTGCAGTTAGCCAATAACGCCGAATGTGAATGGTTACCGCAAGAAACCTTGATTTTTCGTGATGCGAATGCGCTGCTGGACACCCAAATTGAACTGGATACAGAGGCCCGTTTTATCGGCTGGGATCTGGTGTGCTTAGGGCGACCGGCGGCGGGAGAAGTGTTTAACAAAGGCCGGTTAGACCAACGCATTCGCCTATGGCGCAATGGGCGCTTATTGTTTAACGAACGTTTGCAACTCACGGCGGACAGTGAGCTGCAACACAGCCGAGTCGGATTGGCCGACCAATGCGTGTTTGGCACCTTGGTCGCCAGTGGCCCAGAGCTTGACGCTGCACCACAGACTGAGTTGCTCAATGCCTTGCGATCTTGCCTACCCAGCCCCGTTTTTACTGTTACCCAACGGCTAGGTGTGTTGCTGGTACGCTATTTAGGCAATGACATGAACCAATGCCGAGCTGGCATGTGGCAGGCTTGGTCGTTGACCCGACCCGTGCTGTTAGGGCGTCCCGCCTGCATTCCGCGAATTTGGCACACTTGATTTAGTAAACATGAATTTTGGCAAACATATGTTTGGCAACAATAAAGGAACACAAGCATGGAACTGAGCCCAAGAGAAAAAGACAAGTTATTGCTGTTTACCGCCGGACTTCTGGCCGAGCGCCGCTTGGCGCGAGGGTTAAAGCTTAACTATCCCGAGTCTGTGGCCTATTTATCGGCAGCCATCTTGGAAGGTGCTCGCGATGGGCGCACCGTGGCCGAGCTGATGGGCAGTGGTCGCAATTTGCTGACCCGCGAGCAGGTGATGGACGGCGTGGCCGAGCTAATACTAGAAGTGCAAGTCGAGGCTACTTTTCCCGATGGCACTAAGCTTGTCACCTTACACAATCCCATTCAGTAATAGGAAGCGACATGAAACCTGGAGCGCTACAGCTGGCCGCCGGCGACATTGAATTAAATGTCGGTCGCGAACGTCGCACCATTTTGGTGGCCAACACAGGTGATAGACCCATTCAAGTGGGTTCCCATTATCATTTTGCCGAGGTCAACCCAGCGCTGACATTAGACCGAACACAAGCGTTGGGCTTTCGGCTTGATATCGCCGCGGGCACCGCGGTGCGCTTTGAACCTGGGCAAGAGCGTAATGTTACGCTGGTGGCCTTAGGCGGCTTACGTCGAGTGTACGGTTTTAGGGGCGAAGTAATGGGCCCATTAGGAGAGCAAAATGTCTAAGATCAGTCGCACCGCCTACGCAGAAATGTTTGGCCCCACCACAGGTGACCGTATTCGCTTGGCCGATACACAGCTTTGGATCCAAGTTGAGCATGATTACGCCCAGTATGGTGACGAAGTGACCTTTGGTGGCGGCAAGGTGATCCGCGATGGCATGGGCCAAAGCCAACTTGGGGATGCGGATACCGTAGATACCGTGATCACCAATGTGGTGATTTTGGATCACTGGGGCATAGTCAAAGCCGATGTGGGCATTAAAGATGGTTTGATTGTCGCCATCGGCAAGGCCGGTAATCCGGACATTCAAGAGGGCGTGACCATTAATTTGGGTGCCTGCAGCGAAGTGATTGCCGGTGAAGGAAAAATGCTCACCGCCGGTGGCGTAGACAGCCATATTCACTACATTTGTCCGCAACAAATTGAAGAGGCCATTTGCTCTGGCATTACCACCATGATTGGCGGCGGCACGGGGCCGGCCACTGGCAGCAAGGCCACCACCTGCACGCCGGGTGCCTGGCATATTGCACGTATGTTGCAAGCCACGGATCAGTTGCCCATGAATTTTGGTTTTATGGGTAAGGGCAACGTAAGCGTGCCTGGGCCCTTGCGTGAACAGCTTGAAGCCGGCGCCATGGGGTTGAAGTTGCACGAAGACTGGGGCTCTACGCCCGCCGCCATCGATAACTGCTTGTCGGTCGCCGAAGAATTTGATGTGCAAATCGCCATTCATACCGACACCTTGAATGAGTCGGGATTTGTCGATGACACCCTAGGCGCATTTAAAGGGCGCACCATTCACACCTATCACACCGAAGGGGCGGGCGGCGGCCATGCACCGGATATTTTAAAAGCCTGTAGCCTGCCCAATGTGTTGCCCTCGTCCACCAATCCTACGCGCCCCTATACCATAAATACCGTAGACGAGCATCTGGATATGCTGATGGTCTGCCATCATCTTGACCCTAATATTCCGGAAGACGTGGCTTTTGCCGACTCGCGTATTCGCAAAGAAACCATAGCCGCCGAAGATATTTTGCAAGACTTAGGCGTGATTTCGATGATCTCCTCCGACAGTCAGGCCATGGGCCGGGTGGGCGAAGTGGTGTGCCGCACTTGGCAAACGGCTCATAAAATGAAGACGCAGCGCGGCCTGTTACCAGAAGATGAAGCGCTAGGTTGTGATAACTTTCGCGCCAAACGCTATATCGCCAAATACACCATTAATCCGGCCATTGCTCATGGGATCAGCCATATGGTGGGCTCAATCGAAGTCGGTAAGCTGGCAGATCTCGTGTTGTGGGATCCGGCTTTCTTTGGCATTAAACCGGCCTTGATCTTAAAAGGTGGCAGCATTGCTTATGCCCCAATGGGCGACATTAATGGCTCAATTCCTACGCCACAGCCGGTGCACTATCGACCCATGTTTGGCGCCCAAGGGCGCGCCGCCGCCGCCAGCAGTGTGACCTTTGTGAGTAAAGCGGCCTTGCAGCGCGATTTGAAGTCTCGCTTAGGCTTAACGCGGGACTTGGTGGCCTGTTTTAATACCCGCAGCGTGCAAAAACAAGACATGATCCATAACGGTGCCACGCCAGAGCTAGAAGTAGATGCACAAACCTATGAGGTACGTTGCGATGGTGAACTCCTGACCTGTGAGCCCGCCGATGTGCTGCCGCTGGCGCAGTTATATATGTTGTTTTAAAACACATAGCATCCAGCGCCACGCTTAACTGACCGCTTACGGCGTTGAGCTTACCGCTATGTTTTAAATGCCATGGAGATAAAAGTGTTAAAAATTATTCATTATTTAGGCCAAAGTTCAGGTCAAAATTCGGGCCAAAGTTTGGGGCAGAGCCCGCAGCTGGCCGCCGATTCTGTGACGCTCGCCTTTGAACAGCGCCAAAAGGGTCGGTTTAAAACCGTGAGCGACCAAGGGCTTGAGCTTGGCGTATTTTTAGAGCGCGGCCAAGTGCTGGCTCAAGACGACCAATTACAAGCAGAAGACGGGCGTATTTTTACCGTTATTGCCAAGCCTGAAGCTGTGGTGACGGCACACGCCGACGACTGGCCAAGCTTTGCCCGTGCTTGCTATCACTTAGGCAACCGCCATGTGACCTTACAATTGGGCGAGCGCTGGCTGCGCTTTCAGCCGGATCATGTGCTGGAGCATTTAGCCGAGCATTTGGGCTTGCGCCTAGAAATAGGGGAGGCGCCATTTCATCCCGAATCCGGCGCCTACCACGGCGCTCATGCTCATGGTCATGACGATAGCCATGAGCACACAAGCAGCCATGAGCACAAAGAAAGCCACAAGCATGGCCACAGCCATGAGCCAGAACATGGACATAAATAGTCAGCAACTGCTGGCGCTGCTGCACTTGTCCAGCCCAGCCTTACCGATAGGGGCTTTTGCCTATTCCAGTGGTCTTGAATCTGCCATCGAGCTGGGCTGGATAACCAATGAAGCCGAGCTGCAAAGCTGGCTAGATGGCATGCTGCAAGGCATGGCGCATTTGGATATTCCGGTGTTGCTGCGCTTGTGTGATGCGCGTGCGCAACAAGATGCCGAGCAAGGCCAGTACTGGAGTGATTTTTTACGCGCCAGTCGAGAAACCCATGAATTGCTGTTTGAAGACGAGCAGCAAGCGCTAGCACTATTGCGCTTACTCAAGGGCCAGCAGCTTGAGGTGTCGTCTTTGCCCAGTGAGCCTGCCTTTATGGCGGTATACAGCTTAGCCGCCGAGCATTGGGGCTTAAGCGCCTCTTGGGCCGCCTTGGGCTATATGTGGAGTTGGCTGGAAAATCAGCTGACGGTGGCCAGCAAGACCTTGCCGCTGGGGCAAACGGCGGCGCAGCGCTTATTGATTTTGTTAAAGCCGACCTTACAAGCGCACTTTACCCAGGCCGGTGAGCTTGCTGATGACCAGCTGGGTTGGAGCTTGCCGGGGCAAGTGCAGGCCAGTTGTCTGCATGAAACACAGTATTCTCGCTTATTTCGGAGCTAACTGGTGAATAGGGAATAGGGAATAGGGAACGGGGACTAGGGAATAGTCATGATAGGTAAGCGCGAGCTTCTAATCACTAATCACCAGTCCCTAATCCCCTAGCACCGAAGGGCACTATTTTTTAATCTTTCAGCGGTAATGACTAATTTTTTGGAGAAAATGATGACAACTCAATGTTTACGGGTGGGCGTAGGTGGCCCGGTAGGATCAGGCAAAACGGCCTTGTTACGTCAATTGTGCTTAGCCTTGCGTGAGCATTATGATCTGGCCGTGGTTACCAATGATATTTACACCGAAGAAGATGCCCAATTCTTATTGCAGAATGAGGCCTTAAGTGCAGACCGCATTATTGGTGTGGAAACTGGCGGTTGCCCCCATACCGCCATTCGCGAAGATGCGTCCATGAACTTGGCGGCCATCGATACCTTGCAAGCGCGTCATCCAGGTCTTGAGCTGGTGTTAGTGGAAAGCGGTGGCGATAATTTGTCAGCCACCTTTAGCCCTGAGTTGTCGGATCTCACCTTGTATGTGATTGATGTGTGCGCCGGTGATAAAATCCCACGCAAAGGCGGCCCTGGCATTACCAAGTCTGACTTGTTGATCATTAACAAAACCGAGTTAGCGCCCATGGTCAATGCCTCATTAGCCGTAATGGAGCGAGATTCAAAGCTGATGCGCGGCGAGCGGCCCTTTGTGTTTGCTAACTTAGTGCACGGCGATGGGGTGTTAGAAATCATTAAGTTTATTCAACGAGAAGGCATGCTTAAGCCGCTACCTGCGGATTTCTCAGTACCGATTGAGCAGTGAAGCGTGAAGAGGAAAGGGTGAAGCGGACGACATAACATTTAAAACCTAAAGAATGGGTTTGCTTCTAACTCAGGCGGCTTGGGTGTCACTTCCCCCTTTACGCTTCACCCCTTACCGTATTTGTATAACCACACATCAACTTAAGGAATATTTATGAGCTTACATAAAATTAGCCGCAGCTTACTGCTGGCATCATTGGCCTTGGCACCCACTGCGGCCTTTGCGCATCCTGGGCATGATACGTCAGGCATGTTATCTGGCCTGTTGCATCCCTTAATGGGCTGGGATCACTTACTGGCCATGGTGGCCGTGGGCATGTTGGCGGTGATGGGGCGCAGCAAGCCGGCTTGGCAGCTGCCATTAGCTTTTGTCGGCTTTATGCTGGTCGGCGCCATGCTGGGCATTAACGGTGTGGCCATCGCTTTGGTTGAAACCGGTATTTTGCTGTCACTCGTGGTATTGGGTGGTTTATTAGCTGTGGGTCGCGCCGGTTATCTGTCTGTGATGACGCTGTGTTGTGCCTTGTTTGGTATGCTGCACGGTAATGCGCACGGCATTGAATTACCCGCAGGCTCGGCTGCCAGCAGCTACATCAGTGGCTTTATCATGGCCACTATCGTGCTGCACGCAGTTGGCTACTTGCTGGCTAGCAAGTGTGCCGATAAGTGGCAATTTTTGGCATTAAGAGTGAGTGGTGTAGCGATCGCCGGCACCGGCTTAGTGGCCGTATTCAGCGCTGCTTAATTCGGTCGCTTGATACTAAAAATGCCCCGTCATGACGGGGCATTTTTGTTTTAGAAAAATTTTTCTACGCAGAACCGGCGAATACTCTCTGTATAGGCGAATACTCTCTGTATAAAATAAGCGCCGACTACAGCGCGGATTTTAACCCATAAAAAACCCCGCGGTGGCGGGGTTTTAGGCTCTCAAACAACAAACAGCTTAGAAGTCTGCGTGGCGCGGTGTGCGGGGGAAGGGGATCACATCGCGTACGTTGCCCATGCCGGTGACGTAAGCCACCAAACGCTCAAAGCCTAAGCCGAAGCCGGAGTGCGGCACAGTGCCGTAGCGGCGCAGGTCGCGATACCAGCCGTAGTCGGCAGGGTTTAAGCCCATAGACACCATGCGCTCGTCCAGCACTTCCAGCACTTCTTCACGCTGGGAGCCACCGATGATCTCGCCAATGCCTGGTGCTAACACGTCCATGGCGGCCACGGTTTTGCCGTCGGCATTCAACTTCATGTAGAAAGACTTAATGTCTTTCGGGTAGTTTTTAACTACCACTGGTGCCTTAAAGTGCTCTTCGGCCAAGTAACGCTCGTGCTCAGAAGACAGGTCTATGCCCCATTCCACGGCGAACTCAAACTTCTTGCCGCTGGCTTTTAAGATTTCGATGGCGTCGGTGTAATCCACTTGGGCGAAGTCTTTGGCCACGAAGTCTTGCAGGCGAGTGATGGCTTCTTTATCGACACGCTCGGCGAAGAAAGCCATGTCATCCATGCGCTCGCTCAACACCGCATTAAACACGTATTTCAGCATGTCTTCGGCCAAGTTGGCTACGTCATTTAAGTCGGCAAAGGCCACTTCGGGCTCTATCATCCAAAATTCCGCCAAGTGACGGCTGGTGTTGGAGTTTTCGGCTCTAAAGGTCGGGCCAAAGGTATAGACCTTGCTCATGGCACAGGCATAAGCTTCGGCGTTGAGCTGGCCAGATACGGTTAAAAAGGTTTCTTTACCAAAGAAATCTTCATTAAAGTCGACTTTGCCCTGCTCGGTACGCGGCAGGTTTTCCAGATCCAGCGTGGACACACGAAACATTTCACCGGCGCCTTCGCAATCGGAGGCGGTGATAAGCGGCGTGGCCACCCAAGCATAACCGTTTTCGTGGAAGAATCTGTGAATGGCTTGGCCCAAGCAGTTACGCACGCGAGTGACCGCACCCATCATATTGGTGCGTGGGCGCAGGTGCGCGTATTCACGTAAATATTCGATGGAGTGGCGCTTAGCGGCCATAGGGTAGCTATCCGGATCTTCAACCCAGCCGATCACCTTTACGTCTGTGGCTTGCAGTTCAAAGTCTTGGCCTTGGCCCTCAGAGGCAACCACAGTGCCGGTAACGACCACGGAGCAGCCCGTGGTTAGGCGCACCACTTCAGACTGATAATTCGCCACGTTATTAGGTACCACGGCTTGGACTGGATTAAAGCAGCTGCCATCGTGTACGGCCAAAAACGAAATGCCGGCTTTAGAATCGCGGCGGGTGCGGATCCACCCCTTAACGGTGACGGTGGTGCCAACCGGGTATTTACCCGCTAGCACATCAGAAATGGATGCGTGGCTCATGTAAAGGTGCTCTCCAGCGTTAACTTAATCGACAAGTGCCGATAGAATATAGATAAGGCAGCTAATGTTACCCGTGTACACTCAGGACTCAAGCAAAAAATTACCGCAGGAGGCTGACATGGCACCACGGCGTTTTGATTGGTTAAGTAAGCTACTAACCGTGATGACAGTGCTTGGTTGGAGCCTGTATGCACTGCTACTGGTTATTTTTCATTACGGTCGGCCCGAGCAAAATTTTGGTTACCTCAAGCACTATGACGTCACTGTGCGTGCCGAATGGTTAAGCTTACCGCATTTTTGGTTTCATGCCGGTATTTGGGGCGCCTTAGGCTTAGCGGTGACCGCCTTTACCTTAGTCCATTTAAAAGGCAGCCGACATTTACAGATTTTAAAAATTTATCTGGTGCTATTAGGCGCGGCCGCCATCTTCACCTTATTACTGGCGACTTTTTCACCGCGTTAGCGATAGGATAATAATATGCTAGCATGCGTGTTCACGCGTTTGCTGCATATCACAGCGTTACAAATTTGAATTTACTTATTTTCGGATAATTTATGAACGGCTTAATCTTTAAGCGCTTTTTGCTGCTACTTTGTTTGTTCTCAGCAATAGTGGTCGCCATTACTTACCCTTTGTATTTGCAATATCAGCAAGGGGTGAAAGAACGCCTGTTGGCCAATGAAGAAACTTCAGTGGTGGCCGCCAACCAAATGATCCAGCAAGAAATGTACGAGCAGCTGCATGTGTTGGGCCTGCTGCATAATTCGGCGCGGTTAAAAGATTATGTTACCGGTAACACCGAAGAACAGCGCCAGCAGCTGGCATTATATTTTCAACAAGTCTCCTCCGCCTTTCATCGCTTTGATCAGATCCGTTTATTAGATAATGACGGGCAGGAATTAGTACGCGTCGAACTCAAAAACGGCCACGGTGAGATAGTTTCGCAAAGCCAGCTACAGAATAAGTCTGATCGTTATTATTTTACCGAGGCAAAAGACTTAGCTCCAGATGAAGTATTTGTTTCTCGCTTAGATTTAAATATGGAGCGCGGCGAAATTGAGCTGCCTCATAAGCCGATGCTGCGTTTCTCGGTGCCGGTATTCGATAATAATGAAGAGCGTGCCGGTGTCTTGGTATTAAATTATTTGGCTAAAAATATGCTCGGTAATTTTCGCAGCCAAATGCTGAGACGGGCCAATCAACAAGGCATGTTATTGGATGATCAAGGTTATTGGTTGAGCAACCATGAACGCAGTAATGAGTGGGGGGCAGATTTAGGCAAGCCCGATCATACCTTCGCCATTATGTATCCAGAAGAATGGCCCACCATAGCGAGCACCGACTCAGGCATATTAGAAACGAAAGCCGGGATCTTTCGTTTTCAGACCGTGCAGCCCTTTGGATTTGCGACTAACATGCCCACCCACTTTATGGCTCAGCATGATGTGGTAGTGACACCACAGTCGGTAGCGAACACCCACTGGAAGTTGGTGATTTTTGTGCCTTATGATTTTATACAAAAACGTTCATTTTTATATCAAACCATGGGTAAATCGCTGTTGAGCTTATTGGTACTGTTTTTAGTAGGGGCCGCCTTATTGACCGCTATCGTGACCACCCAGCGTGACGCTCGGCGGCGCGAAGCACAGCGCCTGAATGAGGTGCTGCATGATCTTTACGACAATGCGCCTTGTGGTTATCACAGCTTGGACGATCAAGGTTTAGTGATCCGTATTAATCAAACCGAATTGGACTGGCTGGGCTATCAGCGAGCAGAGGTCATCAATCAGCCCTTTAGTCATTTGTTAACCCCGGCCAGTCAAGCAGAGTTTCAGGCGTTTTTTTCACGTTTTACTCAGGGTATTCGTGGCGACAACCCAGTGTTAGAAATGCAGCGTAAAGATGGCAGCACCTTTTATATCTCTAACTCGGCAACCGTCTTAAAAGATAAACAAGGGCATTTTGCCGCAGCGCGCACCAGTGTATTTGATATCAGTGAGCGCATTGAGCTTGAGCAAAAATTAGAATTATTGGCCAACCGAGACGAGTTGACGGGCATCAGCAATAGACGCCACTTCTACGAGCGCGGCGAATTGGAGCTGAAACGCGGTTTGCGCTATCAGCAACCTTTGGCGGTGTTGATGTTGGATGCAGACCACTTTAAGACAGTGAACGACAATTACGGCCATGACGTGGGCGATTTAGTATTAAAATCCTTAGCGAACACCGTAAGCCACAACTTACGTGAAACCGATGTATTTGGCCGCATCGGAGGCGAAGAGTTCGCCATAGTGTTAACGCAAACTGCACAAGCCGTGGCGTTAGACGTAGCCGAGCGACTGCGCCATGAGCTGGAGCAAATTAGGGTGCCCGTGCAAACCCCAGCATTAAGTTCAGATGCGAGCGAACAAGCAAAATCTGAGCCGATGCGCATTACCGTGTCCATCGGCTTAGTCATGCTCAGTAACAGTGATCAACAACTGGACGATTTACTCAAAAAAGCCGACATAGCCCTCTATCAAGCCAAAGCCCAAGGCCGTAATAGAGTGGTGCAATATCAAGCTGTGGTCAGTTAAGCCGTCAGTGAAGTAACGAATAAGCGCCGAGTGACCCTCAGCGCTTTTCTCTTTTATAGCCGCGCTAAGCGAGGAAGTTACCCTTACCAGCCGCTAAGCATTGTTTACGCTATCAATTAGGGCATCAGGCAGCGCGGCATTTTTCATGGTTGCCCTTGAAATCGTCAGCCCCACCCCCATCTTTGAGCTATTAGCTAAGTCTAAGCTGTTAAACCCAGCATTCAACTCTTATGCATTCAACCCAAGCGAGGAACATGTCGATGTCAGAAGCTGTGCAAACCGAAACTCATGGTTTTCAAACCGAAGTTAAACAACTGCTCAACCTGATGGCTCATAGCCTGTATTCCAATAAAGAAGTTTTCTTGCGCGAATTGGTGTCTAACGCCGCCGACGCCGCGGACAAGTTACGCTTTAAGGCTTTGTCTCACGGTGAGCTGTACGAAAATGACGGTGACTTGCGGGTACGATTAATCCTCGACCAAGAACAGAAAACGTTGACCATTTCCGATAATGGCATCGGTATGAACCGCGAAGAAATTATCGATCATCTGGGTACCATAGCTAAGTCCGGCACCAAGGCCTTCTTCGGTCAGTTGTCTGGCGATCAGGCTAAAGACTCACAGTTGATCGGTCAGTTTGGCGTAGGCTTTTATTCTGCCTTTATCGTCGCCGACAAGGTGACGGTAGTAAGCCGTGCCGCGGGCCAGCCTGCGGATCAGGGCGTGCAGTGGGAGTCAGACGGTGATGGTAGCTTCACCGTCGCCGAAGTAAATAAGCCGGGTCGCGGTACCGATGTTATCTTGCATCTACGTGACGCCGAGTTGGAGTTTTTAGACGAATGGCGCTTGCGCAGCATTATCGGCAAATACTCGGATCACATCAGTGTGGCCGTGGAAATGTGGAAAGCCGGTGAGCCTGAGCAAACCGACGAAGACGGCACCGTAACCGCCGCGGCGACGACAGGTGAGTGGGAGCAAGTGAACAAAGCCACCGCACTCTGGACCCGCTCTAAAAATGACGTAAGCGATGAAGAATACCAAGAATTCTACAAGCATATCTCCCACGATTGGCAAGATGCGCTGAGCTGGAGCCATAACAAGGTTGAAGGCAACCAAGAATACACCAGCCTGTTGTACGTACCGGCCAAGGCGCCGTTTGATATGTATAACCGCGAGCAAAGCCATGGCCTGAAACTCTATGTGCAGCGTGTGTTCATTATGGATGACGCCGAACAATTTATGCCAACATACTTACGTTTTGTGAAGGGTGTGCTCGATACCAACGACTTACCGTTGAACGTGTCTCGTGAAATCTTGCAAGACAACAAGATCACCGCGCAATTGCGTAAAGCCTGCAGCAAGCGTGTGTTGTCTATGCTGGAAAAAATGGCCAAAGACGATGCCGAGCAGTACCAAGGTTTTTGGTCAGAATTCGGTAACGTGCTGAAAGAAGGCCCAGCCGAAGACTACGGCAACCGCGAGCAAATCGCCGGTTTGCTGCGCTTTGCCAGCACCCACAATGATTCCGATGCACAAACCGTATCGCTGGCCGACTATATTTCGCGCATGCCTGAGGGCCAAGATAAGATTTATTACATTACCGCCGACAGTTTTGCCGCCGCTAATCACAGCCCGCACTTAGAGATCTTTCGCAAGAAGGGCATAGAAGTGCTGTTAATGTGGGAGCGTGTTGACGAATGGCTGATGAGCCACCTCAATGAGTTTGACGGCAAGCAGTTTGAGTCCGTCACTAAGGGTGAGCTGGACTTAGGCGATCTGGATGACGAAGAAACCAAAAAAGCCCAAGAAGAAGCCAAAGAAGCCTTGGCTCCTTTGTTGGAGCGTGTAAAAGCCGCCCTGGGCGAAGAGATTAAAGAAGTGCGTCTGACGCACCGTTTAACCAACACGCCTTCTTGTGTGGTAGCCGGTGAGCATGACATGAGCACTCAGATGTTGAAGCTGATGCGCTCTGCTGGCCAAGCGGTGCCAGAGCAAAAGTACATTCTGGAGCTCAACCCCGAGCATACTTTAGTGAAGAAATTAGAAACGCTGGAAGCAGGCGAGCAGTTCAATGAATGGTCACAGCTGCTGCTAGAGCAAGCGCAACTGGCCGAGCAGGGCGGTCTTAAAGATCCTGCCGCCTTCGTGGCTCGCGTCAACCGCTTGTTATTAGGCTAAGTTAAGCTAAGCAATCTAGCTTAACTTAGCAGCATTGTTGCATAACCAAACCCGGCCTCGGCCGGGTTTTTTAGATCTAGAACTTAGTGCTAAGAGCAGACCCATTTCTGCCACGGAAGAACACAGAATCCACGGAAAAATTAAGCCACAACCAGATCGACGAAAGATACGATCTTATTAATGGTAAGGGCTGTCTTCGTCCAGACTCGGGTTCTTGGCCCTTACCCATCCATGCTCCCTTTCAGAACTGATCACTATTTTTCCGTGTTCTTCTGTGGATTCAGTGGCGAGAAGTCTCGAAGGTTCTGTTTTAGCTGGGTGCTGGGCGCTGATATCTCATCAATAAGTCTAACTTAAGGATGCTGTTACTTGTCCCGATGGCGGTGTCGTGACACAATCGTGACCCAAATTTTGAAATTTCTAATCGAGAAGAGGACGCTGTTATGCGCATCGTTTTGTTGGGTGCTCCCGGCGCGGGCAAAGGAACGCAGGCTCAGTTCATCATGGAGAAGTTCGGGATTCCACAAATCTCCACCGGTGACATGCTGCGTGCAGCCATTAAAGCTGGCACTCCGCTTGGTTTAAAAGCGAAAGAAGTGATGGATCAAGGCCAATTGGTCTCTGACGATCTCATTATTGGCTTAGTGAAAGAGCGCATCGCGCAAGATGACTGTGCGAAAGGCTTCTTGCTCGATGGTTTTCCACGCACCATTCCTCAGGCAGATGCCATGAAGGAAGCGGGCGTGGTCATCGATAACGTGTTGGAATTTGCCGTGCCAGACGAAGAAATCGTCAAGCGCATGAGCGGCCGTCGTGTACACCCAGGTTCAGGTCGTGTGTACCATTTGGTATACAACCCACCTAAGGTGGAAGGCAAAGACGACGTGACAGGTGAAGACTTGGCTATTCGTGTGGACGATGAAGAGAGCACGGTACGTAAGCGCTTGAGCATCTACCACGAACAAACCGAGCCTTTGGTGGCTTATTATCAAGCTGCCGCCGCGGCGGGTGAAACCCAATACCATGCGATCGACGGTACTCAACCGGTTGATGCTGTGGGCAAAGAGCTGGCCAAGATCCTTTCTTGATTGGCAAAAAAGCCGAGCGTTTGCGCTCGGCTTTTTTATACTGATGTCGCTTTGACACTCATAACTTTAGTTCGGCCACCCTCTGGTCTATCCGCATAAATCCTCTGTCTGATTAATCCTCAAATAATGGGTAACAAAGTGAAAACAGGTGTGTTACTGGTCAATCTGGGTACGCCCACGGCTCCTACAGCAAAAGCGGTGCGCACATTTTTGGCGCAATTTTTACATGACTATCGAGTGGTCGATCTGCCGCGCATGATCTGGTGCCCTATCTTACATGGCATTATTTTACCGTTTCGCTCACCTAAAGTTGCAAAGCTCTATGCGTCGGTGTGGATGGAGGAAGGCTCCCCCTTGATGGTGATCAGCCGTCGCCAACAAGTCGCGCTCAGCCAGATGTTGCAAGATGCCGGCATAGATATGCCAGTGGCGTTAGGCATGAGTTATGGCGAGCCTTCTATTAATACTGCTTGGCAAGAATTAAAAGCAGCAGGTGTCGACCGCGTCATTATTTTGCCTCTTTACCCTCAGTATTCGGTAAGCACCTCGGCGTCGGTATTTGATAGCTGGGCGAAACTGATGAAAAAAGAGCGTCGTTTGCCGGCATTTCGCTTTATTCGCGATTACCACGATAACCACGGCTACATTAAAGCCTTGGCGGAGTCGGTGCGTGCCAGCTGGCAAGAGCACGGCCAAAGCGAGTTATTGTTGTTGTCTTATCACGGTATTCCGAAGCGTTTTGAAGACCAAGGTGACCCGTATGGCCAGCAGTGCCATCGCACCTCTGAGCTGTTGGCCGCCGAGTTAGGCTTGGCTGCGCATCAGTGGCGCACTACCTTTCAGTCGCGTTTTGGTCGTGAAGAATGGCTGCAGCCCTATACCGATGAAACCATGGAGAAGCTGCCCGGCGAGGGCATTAAAAACATCAGCGTTATTTGCCCTGCGTTTTCTGCCGATTGCTTAGAAACATTAGAAGAAATTTCCAGTGAAAACAAAGAGTACTTTTTGGCAGCGGGGGGCGAGCAATATCATTATATTCCTGCCCTAAACGATAATCCGGCGCATATTCGTATGATGATGGATTTGGTGTGTAAGGAAATAGCTTAAAATACAGCCATAAGCCATAAAAAAAAGACAATCTAAACCGAAATACAGTGCCGAGGATCTGGCGCTGTGTTTCGGTTTTTTTTGTAGCCGCCCATTTCTTCGGTGAAGAGACGGCCACCTTGTAACCAATTGAATCTATTGACGTTAAAGTCACTGAAACATGGCTGAACCTATGGGTAATCAGGTAAACCCGAGTATTTAAGCCTGAGTATTTAAACCTACAGTCCTCAAGTCAAATCGACCTCGACTTTCCTTACTCTCATCAGCAGTGCGCATTAACCGCTAGCTTTTTAATGACGCCGACTCTTCTTACATAAACGTAAAGTACTGCAGACCATATGCGATCCTTTCCAACACACGACGGCAGCAATGCTGGGGCTGGTTATGGCTTGCTCGATTAGCTGTGAGGACGCTTGTCTCGCATCAATAACACGGGCAGGATTAATACCGGCGTTAATAAGCAGCTGACGAGATAAAGGAGCAGGGGCGTTGGCGACTAAGATCCACCCTTGATTACCTTGACTGATCAGCGCCAAATTGCTGAGTAAGCCTGCTTGTTGCGTCGGGCTCCAGTGGCTGATATTGACGGTAGAAGTGGGTATCTGGCTTGATGTTAGTGAGTGACTATCTTGAGTCGTCATAGCAAGCGTGCCCCAAGCCAGAGATAAACCGGTTTTAGATGAAGCCGTCATAGATAGACAAGGTGAGGAGTGAGATAGCAGCATAGTGGCCATAAGCAGTTTGCGTTCCTGTGGTTAACTACTGTGTATCCATACAGTAATGATCATTCACAAAGAGATCAAGTAAACACTGGTTAAATTCACAGTATTTAGAGGTGATGATCATTAACCATTAGCTAAGGCCAAGCAGGGCGGGGCTTGTTGATTTTTTATTAACTTAAGGAGCAGTAAATATGGACAAGACACAACTCGAAACCATGGACAGTTTCATGGTGCTGAGTATTTTAAATGAGAAACTGCGCTTAGAATGCGACAGCCTAAGCACGTTAATCTCGCAATTTGAACTGGATACCCAGTGGTTGATTGCCAGCATGAGTCAGATTGGCTACCAATATGATGCCATCAGTAATCAATTTAAGCCGATCCCCTGCCAGTCAGTGTGAGCTTTATGACGTAACTTCTATGGCTTACCTTTTTTAACTAAAAGGCGGCGTGCTAACCTGAATGATTCATTTACCCCGTAAACGAGAGGCAATTATGGACGCAGAATTTTGGCATCAGCGCTGGCAAACGGCGCGCATTGGTTTTCATCGAGAGCAGATTAACGCGCAACTTACTCAAGAGTGGCCAACGCTTGCTCTCGCCAAACCGAGCCAAGTGCTGGTGCCTCTATGCGGTAAAAGCAAAGATATGTTATGGCTCGCCGAACGGGGCCATAAAGTGAGCGGTTTTGAATTATCGCCCTTGGCGGTAGCGGATTTTTTTGCTGAGGCGAATCTAACCCCCACCCAAACTGCCGTTGGCCCTTACCAATGTTGGCAAGCCGAGCAGTTACACATTTATCAGGGTGACTTTTTTCAGATAGATAAGTTTCAGGCGCATCATCTCGGGCAACAATTTGATGCCGGCTACGACAGAGCCGCCTTAATTGCCTTGCCTAAAGAGATGCGAGCGCAATATGTCGAACTGTTAGCTCGTCTACTCAAACCTGGTGCCAGCTTATTGTTAATCACAGTACATTATGCGCCTGAGCAACAGCAAGCTCCGCCATTTTCCATTGATGAACAAGCGGTATTCGCTTTGTTTACCCCTTACTTCACCGTAGCACTGCGCAGCAAAATGAAAGAAGGCCACGCCAACCCGAGAGTGGCCAGCGGTGAACTGAGCTTTTTCGATGAACTGTGTTTCGTGTTGGTTAGAAATAGTGAAGAGTAATTGGTCATTAGTCTTGCGAGAAGTGCCACGACGCGGCGATCCATGTTTTAGCCTAGCGCAGCCTGCAGGGTGGCGTAAAGCTAACATGAAATCTTGATGTTCAACCGCGTATCTACACTAGCACCGGGTGGCCGTGGGGGCTGTGTAAGAGTTGAGCTTGATAGCCAAAATATTGTTCTATATTTGCGGTTGTTAGTACATGCTCGGGGGTGCCTTGGCTAACAATCTGACCGGCATAGAGCAGCACCAGTTGATCGCCATAGCGCGCCGCTAAATTAAGATCGTGCACTATGATAAGTACCGCACAGCCCTCATTGGCCAAACGGCGTGCCTCACTCAATAAGCCATGTTGCTGGCCCAAGTCTAGCGCCGAGGTGGGTTCATCTAATAATAAGAGTCGCTGTGCGGTCGGCCCCACTAACTGCGCCAATACTCGCGCAAAATGCACCCGCTGCTTTTCACCGCCCGACAATCTGGGATAAGGCGCATCGCGTAAGTGCCATACCTGCGCTTGGTGCATGCATTGCTCGATAATAGGCAGGTTTTCGCATTCAGCCGTAACATGGGGAATACGGCCTAAGCTGACCACTTCCCGTGCCAGAAAAGGAAACTGCAAGCTGGATTGCTGGGGCAAGACCGCGAGTTGGCGGGCTAAGGCTTGACGACACCACAGATGACGTGGGCGGCCAAAAAAGCACACTTCGCCGCTGGGCATATATTCGCCAGCCACACATTTAAACAAGCTACTTTTACCGGCACCGTTGGCCCCAATTAAGGCAGTGACCTGGCCGTCATGCAGCTGCAAATTAATGTCGTGTAATAAGGTGCGCTTTTGCAGCGTTAAGCTAAGTTCGGTTATCTCGAGTAAAGGCGTATTCATGCTAAGCCAAGGCCTCGTTTTTGTTTTAACAACAGCCATAAGAAGAAAGGCGCGCCGAGCAAGGCGGTGATAATGCCCACCGGCATTTCAGCCGGAGCGGCAATGGTGCGCGCCAGCATATCCGCCAGTAATAATAACCAGGCCCCCAGTAGCGCAGATAAGGGCAGTAAACGCCGATGATCGGGCCCCGCCACTAAGCGCACCAAGTGCGGCACCACTAAACCCACAAAGCCGATAATGCCTACGGCTGCCACAGTTACCCCCACCGCAATGGCGGCCAATATTACTAGGCGCCGTTTCAGTGCTTGTACCTCTATGCCTAAGTGGCTGGCTTCTGCTTCACCCAAGGCTAAGGCGTTCAGCGCATGGGCGTGACGGCGCAATAATAAGGTTAATACCAAGGCCGTGCTCAGCACCAGTGCCAGCTGATAAGGATCACTTTGGGCCATGGAGCCCATCTGCCACAGGGTGAGGTCGCGCAGTGTTTGGTCGTCGGCCAAATAGTTTAGCAAGCCTAAAATGCCGCCACTTAGAGCACCAATGGCCACCCCTGCGAGCAGCAAGATACTGACCGAGGTTCCTTGAGCGGTACGGGCGAGGCGATACACCACTAAGGTGGTCACTAAGCCCCCCACAAACGCCATAAAAGAGGTGACACTGGCGCCTAACCAAGCCGGCAACAGCGCGCTAAAAGGAGCCAATATCACCATGGATACTGCCGCCCCAAGGGCTGCACCGCCCGACACACCAATGATCCCAGGATCGGCTAAGGGGTTTCGAAACAGGCCCTGCATAATGGCACCACAAATGGCTAAAATGGCACCCACCCCCAAACATAATAAGGTGCGGGGCAGACGAATATGCACCAGCACCAGCTGCTCGGTGGCGGTGAGCCGCCAAGGGTTCACCAAGTTGCTAATATCCAGCGCCATGGGGCCGGTGGCCAGCGAGCTAACGCCGGTGAGTACCACTAAGCCCAGCAGCAGGGTGGGCCAAACCGTAGTGCGGTTCATTCTGGTGTCTGCGCATGTGCGGTTAACGCATCTTGTGTTAACGAATGCAGTGCCAAGTTATCAGGTGCCAGCCAATCCTGCTGCAAGCGCTCGGCCTCACTTAGGGTGCTCAAACCAAAACCGCCAATTAAGGCCTTACCGTTAATCGCCACTATGACCTTATGCTGCGCGGCGGGGGTGTGGCTCAGTAGTGGAAACTGCTGAAAAATTTGCCCTGAGTCCGCCCCTTGGGTGAGATGGCGCCGACTGATCAAAATCACCTCCGGCGCCATGGCCACTAACGCTTCCATGGCCACCGGCTTATAGCCTTCCACTTGTGTGCTGGCCGGATTCATACCCCCAGCCACTTGGATCAAGCTGTCTGCCAACGTGTGCCGCCCGGCAATTTGCACGTTATTGCCTTCACCCAATAATAAAAAAATGGTGCGCTTAGGCGAGTCTATTGGCCGTTCGCGCAGGGCAATGGCTCTTTGTTGAACGGCGTCGTGTAAGGCTTGGGCTTGGGGGGCGCGGTCGAGTAATTCGCCTAAGCGGATAATATTGCGCTGTAACTGGGCAATGGTCATGGCCTCGGGCAGGGCCTCTACTTGCACGCCAGCTTGGCGCACTAGTGACAATGCCGTTTGCGGGCCCATTTCTTTACTGCCAATCACTAAGCTGGGTTGAGTCGAGAGCATACCTTCGGCGCTCAATTGGCGGTGATAGCCTAAGCGGGGTAATTCACTGCCTGCGGGCAATTCACTGGTACTGTCGACGGCCACCAATTGCGGCTCGGCATCCAGCGCCACGACTAATTCGGTGATACTGCTGCCGGCACTCACCAAGCGGGCCGGCTCCGCGCCCATGCTGGGCGTACTGAGCAATATCAGCATTAACCAACCGCGTGTTCTCATGGTTCATCCTTTATTGAAATGGGTGTCACTTTGTGTGTGAGGGCCAAAATTCGCGGTTATCTTTCCAACACATTCGTATTGCATCTAACCAAAATATGCATTCACAAAAAATAAGCCTGCTCACGATTTAGTAGCCTAAGAGTACGGATAATTCATCCAATGTCTATCACTAATCTTAATGATAATGAATTGCATTCAGTTTTTAGTTGTATTAGCCTGCAGCCTGTTAAATTTCAGGAACAAGGATAAATCGTGAGAAATAATAGGCAGTTAAGCGTGGGGATACGGCGCACCGCGTTAGCCATAGCGATAGGGAATGGTGTATTTAACCCTGTGCTGGCAGCCGAGCTGAGTGAGTTGGATGAAGTCTTGGTGCAGTCCAGCCGAGATAGCAGCACGGCGGCGCAAAGCAAGCGCGCCACGGCGGTGATCACCCGCCAACAATTGGATGAGCAGCAGCCAGACTCGGTGGCCGAGGCGCTGAAATACCAACCCAATATTGAGATAGGTGGTGGGCCTCGCGCCAGCAATCAGCAGCCGGTGATCCGCGGCTTAAGTGGTGCTCGGGTCTTGCAGCTATCGGACGGGGCGCGGCAAAATTTTAACGCCGGTCATCGTGGTACTTATCAGATAGATCCTGAGCTGCTTGAACAAATTGACGTGACTAAAGGCCCAGCAGGCAGTCTGTGGGGCAGTGGTGCCATTGGCGGCGTGGTGGCACAAACTAGCCGTGATGCCCGAGATATGCTTAAGCCAGAGCAAACGCTTGGCGGATATGCCAAACAAGGCTTTAGCAGTGCGGCGGAGCAAACTAAAACCAGCGGGGCCGTTTATGGACGGCTCAACGAGCAAGTGGATGTATTAGTTAACGGCTATTACAGTGATCAAAATAATATTCGCCTCGGTAACGGTGATGACCTCATGTACTCCAGCGAACGCGATAGCGGGGGCATGGTAAAGCTGGGTTGGCAGCTGGATGAGAATCAGCGCCTCACCCTGAGCCACAGGCGCAGCGAGAGCAGTGGCGCTGTGCCGGGTAATCCGGCGGCGACTGTGGTGGATAACAGCTCCGTAATCGATCGTGAGTCCACAGATAGCAGCAGCATTTTGGAGTATGTCTACAATCCGTCTTCAGCGCTGGTCGATGTGGACATGAGTCTGTTTCACAATCGGACCCAAATAGATGAATTTCGGATGGTGAAGGGCGAGCAAGACAGCACCGACTACCGCACTGTGGGCGTGAACTTAGTGAATCGCTCGGCACTCGATTGGGGCAAGCTCACCTACGGTGTGGATGGCTTTGAAGATAAAAGCCAAGGTGAGCGCAGTGGGCCTAATCGCCCAATCCCCGCTGATGGTCGCACTCAGGTAATGGGCGGCTTTTTACAAGCGGACTTGCCGTTGGCAGAGGCCTGGACCTTAACGCCCGGGCTGCGTTATGACCACTTTAAAACAGAAGCTAACAATATCAGCGACTCTCAGCGTAGCGACGATGAATGGTCTAAATCCTTGGCGCTTAGCTGGCAAGCCAATGACTGGCTGGATTTGATAGCCCGTTATGATGAAGCCTTTAGGGCACCCACCAGTGAAGAGCTGTACACCACGGGCACCCATTTTATGATCGGGCCTTTCAGTAACAACTTTGTGCCTAACCCTGATCTCAAGCCAGAAAAAGCGCAGAATAAAGAGTTGATAGCCCGCGCCCAGTTTGCCGATCTCTTAGCCAGTAATGACAGTCTTACGCTTAATGCCAGTCTGTTTGAAAATAGGGTGACAGACTTTATTGAAACTCAAGTGATTATGGACTTCGCCAACCGCGTGTTTGAGTCGCGTTACCAAAACGTCCAAAACGCAAAACTACGCGGAGGTGAGCTGGCCGTTAACTATCGGTTACAAGACCTAGATCTTGGTTTGTCTTACGGGCGCACACTGGGCAAAGATGCAGACACAGGGCGCGCGCTAGAAGGCATATCCGCCGACCAATGGGTAGCCAGCATTGGCTATTGGCTGTGGGATCGCCAACTGAAGCTGGGTAGCCAACTAACGTATGCTGACTCAGTCAGTGCTGAAAACCAGCAATACGACGATTACACCTTGCTCGATGTGGGGGCTCGCTGGTATGGCCGAGGCAGCCTAGAAGGCGTTGAGCTGGGTCTTATCGTGGACAACCTTACCGATCAGTACTATCAACGGGCTTATAGCGAATTGTATGAAGCGGGCCGTAACGTGAAAGTGAACGCCTTATATCGTTTTTAAAAAGTCGTTTTAACGTTAAATTTTTAAACCGGGGATTAAAGAGTCATGCCTGAATTAACCCGCCAAGTGTTGGCATTACTGGCAGCCGAGCCTAAGTTGCGCCCAGCGGATATGGCGCGCCGCTTAAGTCTCTCTGAATGGGAGCTGGTGAGTCGTTTGCCCAGTGAGCTGATTTTTACGCTGCCGGGCTCGGTGGCACAACAGGTGCTAGAACGCGTTAGCGAATGGGGGCGAGTAACCACCATTATTGAGGTGGCGGGCTCCATATTTGAAGTTAAAGCGCCCATACCAAGTGGTCGGGCAGGGTACGGTTATTACAACTTACAAGCTGAGTTTGGTGAATTAGACGGACACCTCAAGCTAGATGCAGTGGCGAATATCTCGTTGCAAAGCAAGCCCCATCGCGGCAAGGAAGCCTATGCCATCGTGTTTTACGATGAGCAGGGGCACACCATTTTTAAAATCTACTTGGGCCGGGATGAGCGGGGAGTGTTGTTTCCTGAGCAGGTCACACAATTTAATGCATTAAAGGAGCTAAAACATGTTTGATAAACAGCAACGTTTGCAGGGACGCCTAGAGCCAGAAATTCGCGAATTTCGTGATGCGACTCGTACTCTGGTTTTGGCCACTGTGGATGCCGAAGGCAGGCCTAACGTCAGTTATGCGCCCTTTGCCTTGTTGGAAGATGGCTATTATATCTTGATCAGTGAAATGGCGCGGCACACTAAAAACTTGCTGGAAAACCCCAAAATATCCTTGATGATGGTGGAAGATGAGCAAGACAGCCGCACCTTGTTTGCCAGAAAACGGCTAACCTTTGATGCCACTCCTGAACTAGTACAACGCGACACTCCCGAATGGCAGGCAGGGATTGATGCCTTGCATGCACGTTTTCAGGAAACCGTATTGGGCTTGAGCCAGTTGGCGGATTTTCATCTCTACCGCTTAGTGCCCATTAAAGGTTTATTTGTTAAAGGCTTCGGCCAAGCTTTCGCGGTAAGCGGCGACGACTTAGTTGATGTGTTGCACTTAACCGATGGTCACAGACCCTAGTGTTTTGTAGGGTGCCGTTTTAGCTGGCACTCCCGTCTCAGCGGGATCTCATACTATCCTGCAGCGCAGAATATCGCAGCTAAAGCTGCGGCTAAAAGGCGATTTCAGTCGGAGTTATGGCTCACTGCCGTGGCTTGCCGTGTATTCTGTGGCAGAGCGAGGTCTGTGTTGAGTGTTCCGCCTTCGGCGAAATGCGAGAACTCTTTACCTACGACAAGCGTTCGCCTACAAAATCCAAAGCAGATACAGGTGCAAGTTTTAGTACCGTAAGTCTGCATACAAATGAAAACACCGAGCAGAATTTAAACCACAGAATTTAAACCACAGAATTTAAACCATAGTGCTCGGTGTTTTGTTTTCTGCTGTATTTAAAAGCTAGACGCTTGGTTGATCAGTTTATGTTTGTTCACCACACGCCTCACTTCTCACGCAGAATTATATCGCCTCAATCCGCCCGGGCAGGCCTTGGCGCACGGCGGCGCCGCTGGTCCAGTCTAGCCACACATTTTTTACGTCTGTGCGGGTGGGATCCATTAGCCCCAGCAAGTTTTGGTTTACTCCCGCACCTAAACGCGGATTAGCGGCCATGGGCTGGCCGTCAATCTCGTGAGCGCGCACACCTAGCTCGGTGTGGCCGTAGCCGTGTTCAATGGCGATGGCGCCTTCTACTATGCCATCGCGCACCAGCGCTATGCCTTCCACTTGGCCGCCGGGGGTAATTAAGCGCACCCCTTGGCCGTGAATGATACCGGCACGCTCGGCGTCTTTACGATTGATGCTAATGGGGTTTTCGGGGTGGATCATGCGCAGCCGTTCGGCACCTATGCTCGATGAGCTCATGAGGTGCGACTTATAAGAGGTCACTAATAACGGCCAGTCTTGCTCGGAATAATGGTCACGCATGGCACTGCCATCGGCAAAGCGAGGGCCAAACTCGGTGGCGCAACCGGGCAGCTTTTCACCTGTCATGGAATGAATGGTGCTGCCGATAGTCGGATTCCAAATGCATAAGGTATTGGTGGTGCGATTTTTCATCAGCTCGCCCTCCCAGCCACTGGCAAAGGGCGCAAAGCGACCGCCACGGCTCAGCACAAAGCCCACCTTGCGTTGCTCCTCCACAGCCAAAGTCTCGGCGATCAGCGGCATTAGGCGTGCCGCATTAGTCAGCATTAAGTCGTCGGCACTGGCGTCCGGTACCGGATCATTATTGGCAAACGCCAAGTTAGCGGCGGCGCGCAGATAGAAGTCCGACGCCGTATGCAGGCCGTGCTGGTTGCCTTTATGGTCACGAATGGCGTTATCACCGTAACCGGGCAAGTCCATCTTCTTGGCCACCGCGATAATAAATGACTCTAAACCCACATGATCGCCGTTGGGCAATTGAGGGGTGGCGGGCGTGACCACGGGCCAGCGGGCGGTGGTGGTTTTTTGCGGCACGCCACTCCAGGGCTTAGTGAAACCCCAGCTCTCGTAGGTGAGGGTGTCTGGCACTATGTAATCCGCCAAGGCGGTGGTTTCGTTAATAAAGCCGTCGATGGCGATAAACAGCGGTAATTGCTGAGGATCTTTTAGCTTGTCACCTAAAAAGGTCTGGGCGCCGCCAATGCCGTACAAGGGATTAGTCATGTGACTGATCCAGGTTTTTAAGCGGTACGGATAACCGGCGAAGGCCGCGGCCAAATGCTCGGTCAGCAAGGGCGAAGAAAACGAAAACCAAGGGGCGCGAGCCGGATAGGGCGAGGTACCGGCGGCCACTTTGCGCTTATATTCGCTGCTGTTTTCATAAGGAAAACGGTTACGAGATAAGAACACCCCTTTAGGGCTAATTTTACCGGCAAAGTTTTCTAAGTCGTAGCGGGGCCCGCCATCCACCCCGGCCACGCCACCGGCACCGGGAGCCAGTCCGCCTTTGGCGTTAATGTTGCCCAGCAAAGTATTTAAGGTGAGCACCGCAAACGCGGTATAAAAAGCATTGCCGCTCATCATGCCGCCGTGGGCGTCTACCGACGCCTTGGTGCCGTGGCGCTTTAGCGTTTCGCCCAGTCCCGCAATAATGTGCTCGGGCACGCCGCAATGGGCGCTGTACTCGGCCAGCGTCTGGCGATTAGCCGACTCTTTTAAGCACAGTAATGAGGATTTCACCTGCACCGGCACGCCGTTAACGATCACGGTACGGTTCACCCACAGCTCGGCAGGTCTGGCTTCGGTGTGTGCCATCAGTTCGCCATTAGCTGCATCCACCACCATATTTGTTTCGTTATCACCTATGCCTAGCTTTTTGCCTAAATCTGCCGCGGTTAAAAAGCGGCCGGCTTCGGGGTGCGGAGCTTGCAACACCAAGTGAGTAGCATTGGCATGGCTGGGCTGCTTGGCGGCGGCTTGAGCAGCTGGGCCCGGCTGAGCCAAATAATCGAGATTGATGCCGTCGTTTTCCATTAACCAGCGAATAATACCCATGGCTAATGCGTCATCGGTGGCGGGTTTAATCGGCACCCAGCGTCCGCGCTGTTCATTAAGGCGGCTAATGCTGTTGGGCAAGGTAGGCGCGACCACTACGTAGTCTAACTTTCCCTCACTGCGCGCCTCGGCCAATTGACGACCTTGGCGTTTAAAGGGGTTACCAGCCTGAGCCGGTGAGGTACCGATGCACAGTACAAATTGAGCATGATCCCAGTCCGGTTTACCGTGGCTAAATTTATCTAAGTCATTAAAGACAGCACCGGCACCGGCGCGATAACCAAAGCCGCAATAGCCGCCGTGGTGACCAAAGTTACGGGTGCCGTAGCTGTTAAAAATAAAGCGCTTTAAGAAGCTGTCGCGGCCCTCGTCACCGGCATTGGTGACCATCAGCTGATTAGCCTTGGAGCCAAACTCGGGGTTATTGGCATCCACTGGGGTGTCTAAGTCGCGAATGGCGCGCAAGCCCTCAACTGGGCCTTCACCAAATAAATCACCGCCTTCCACCACCTCACTAATCAATTGCTCAAAGCTGATGGTCTGCCACTTACCTGCACCGCGCTTGCCGCTGCGCTTCATGATCTTGGTTAAGCGATAGGGGCTGTGCAGCTGCTCGCTTAATGCCGCGCCTCTGGCACAGGCGGTAGAGCGATTTTCCAGCCCTGACTCACCGGCCAGCTGTTTAAACACCTCGCGCACCGGTGTTTCTTGGGCGGGCGCATGGGTATTAGATAACGGATGATAAGGATTACCGGCGATGCGCAGTATCTTGTTGGCTTTGGTGTCGACACGGGCGCGCAGACCACATAAGGTCCAGCAGCCAAAACATTGCACTGGGCTCACCACTTGGTTTTCGCCCATGACTAACTCGTTATCTGCGCTCAGCATAAACTCGGGCGCCAGCGCATTTCCGGCAATACGGTGATTGGTGGGCACGCCACTGGTGCCATTGATCAGGCCTTTGACCGCTTTTTTGACCGGTTCTGCATAACCCACGGCAAAGGCACCGGTGCCGCCGGCAATCATGCCAGCTTGTAATAAGGCGCGACGTTTCTTATCCATGACGGACTCCCATGTTATCCAGTAAGGCCCACACCACAGCGGCCATGGCCAGCCATAAACCAATGGTACCGGCGACGATAATGCCGGCGGAGCCCAGTAAATCTGCGCTTAAGTGATACAAGCCGGCGCCGTATTTAGGCACGGTTTGTACGTTCATTAACACCACCCATCTAAATCCCCACGCACACAAGATGGCGAGCAGAGCGGGGAGGGCATCAAAGCGAGTAATCTTGCTATTGCGCCGAGCCCAGCACAGGCCCCAGAGCACAATGCCGCCGGTTAATGACACCAGTAGCAGGTCCCGCCAGAAGCTGAAATTATAAAAAATACGCTTAGCTTCTAACCAAGAGGGCGAGCCTAACATTATGCCAGTCAGCGCCCATAGCAGCATGGCCACCGTGAGTGCGCCCAAGGTGAACAACATGTTGCGACGTAAGGGCAAGATGTGAGCCGAGACACGGGGGAACAAAATATCCAGCAGCAACAAGAGACCAAACAAGGCAAGGAACGCAGTGAGCAAGAAGTTCACCGGCAGCCAAGCCGTATCCCATAGCGCGCGGGAGCGCACTACCATCACTTCCATGCCCGTATAGAGCAAGATGCCGACAGCCGACAAGGCGGTAAGCCAAGCCAGCCCGTGCAGTACCTTGCCTGTGGGCCACAGCGGTAATTCACACCACCACTTTAGCCACGCCTGCTTGGGTGCCAGCAAGGTGATTAACATACTTAATGACACCACTAGGGCTAATGTCACAAATATTGGCAAGATCAGCGCGCCTATCCACATCCAAGAGCTAGGGGTGAGCTGGGTATAAAAGTGCCAAAAACGTAACGGCTGATGTAGATCTGCCAATAACGCCACTGGGCCTGTCACGGCACTGATGCCCATAATAAAGGCCAACCGCCAGCGCCAAGGGCTCAATGACGAGCCCTCTATTAAGGCAAGCGGTAATAACAAGGCGGCGGTGGCCGCCAAGCCAATCAAAAAGAAATATTGCACCGCCCATGGCAGCCAAGGGGCATCCGCATGGGTGGTTAGCAGTTCAATAACAGGCATATAAGCTCCTAACTGTGCTCAGGAAACCAAAGTCCGGGTTGGCCGTCGATGCGATCTACAAACTCATCACCCAGTCCGATGTAATAGACTTGTGGCGCCGTGCCTTGTTCAGGCTTGAGCACTTTAGTGTCTGCGCTGTGCGCGTGCAGTAGTCGGCTAATGGTGCTATTCGGGTCTTTCATATCGCCAATTACTCGCGCGCCACCCACGCAGGACTCCACACAGGCAGGCAATAAGCCTACCTCTAAGCGATGCACACAAAAGGTGCACTTGTCGGCGGTTTGGGTGTCGTGATTAATAAAGCGCGCATCATAGGGGCAGGCTTGCACGCAATAGGCACAGCCCACGCATTGCTCGTTATCCACCACTACGATGCCGTCGGCTCTTTGATAGGTCGCCTGAGTGGGGCACACCGGCACACAAGGGGGATTGGCGCAGTGGTTGCACAACCTTGGCAGCATGACATGACTCACCTGATCGGTCTCGGCCACCTGTACCTCATACTGCTGTACCGTGGTGCGAAATTGGCCGATAGGCGGCAAGTTTTCCATGCTGCAACTCACGGTGCAGGCTTGGCAGCCAATGCATTTTCGCAAGTCGATGATCATGCCATAGCGTTTATTGCTGTCACCATCACGCGCATCTTGTGTGCTAAGCGGTGCCGCGTGCAGCTCGGTTACGGGGATCAAGCTGGCGCCGGCAGTGAGCCCGGTCAAATTTCTAAGAAATTGTCGTTTGCTGATGTCCATACATGGCTCCTCAGGAGTAATGAGTGCTATTGTCTCGAGCCTGCACTCATTAGCTCTATTGTGGTTTACCACATAAGGCACTTTGACTTGATCTGGAACAGGCTTTTATACCGAATATTAGGTATTTCCCCACTATTACTGCTAAGTTTTTCCGGCCTCAGCCAGCCATATCAGGTGGGTTTTTTAGCGGTGCGCGGTGCAACGCACGCCGAAGCCCAGTGGGCGCCTACTTTAGCGCTGCTTAATGCCCAAGTGCCCGACCATGAATTTATTGGCCACTATCTCAGTCAAGATCAGCTAGACGCAGCACTTGCCGAGCAAAGCTTAGATTTTGTGGTGACTAATCCGGCGCACTTTATGTTGAGTCATCAACAACCCCTTAACTGGCTGGCGTCTTATCTAGACTCACACTACGGCCAAGCGCGTGCCAGTGTGGCGGGCACACTTTGGGTGCGTGCCAACAGCCCACTGACCGAGCCCGAACAGTTACGCGGGCAACGGGTGGGCGCGGTACACGAAACAGCCTTTGGCGGCTACTTGTTGGTGGCCGAGCAATTGCGCAAGCGCAACATTTCTCTTCAAGAGTTAGCCCTAACTTTTAGTGGTTATCCGCTGGACGCACTCGCCTATGGGCTGCGCGATGGCACGGTTGCCGCCGCTATCTTGCCCAGTTGTTTGCTTGAAGACATGGCACGTGACGGCTTAGTTGACTTGGGTGATTTTCGCGCCCTTATGGTGCAATCAGACGAGCGCTGCGTGCGCTCCACGCCTTTGTATCCGGGCTGGAGCTTTGCCAGTGTTGGCAGTTTGGATGAGCCTTTACTCAGATCCATTACTCAGGCGTTATTGCAATTTGAGCTGGCCGGCCAGCCCCAATGGGGAGCCGCGGTGCGCCTCGATGAGGTGGCCAGCTTATTAATGGACTGGCAACTGGGGCCTGAGCCCACGCCCCTTGCTCATGGGCGTATGTTGCGCGAATTTATGGTGCAGCATTGGCCTTGGCTGGCGGCTTTTATCACTGTCTTGTTCGGCCATTTGCTCTATCACTGGCGGGTGACAGTGCTGTTACGCAGGCGCAGCAAAGAATGCGCGCGCCTGCATCAAGAAGTGCAACAAAAAGAGCAGACCTTGGCTCAGGCACGGCTGCGCATCTTAATGGGAGAAATGGCCACCGGCTTGGCTCATGAGCTGAATCAACCCTTATCTGCGATTCAGGCCTACGCCCAAGCGGGAGAATTAGTGCAAGATAGCGCGCAACATAAAACGGCGTTTAATCATATAGTGGCGGAAACCGAACGGGGTTCGGCCATTATTCGCCGTTTTCGCCAATGGGCGACGCAGCCATTGCCCAGTGCCGAGCCGGTTGACTTGAGCGAGCTGTGCCAAGAAGCAGTGACGCGTTTAGGCCCGCGAATTGAGGCGTTAGGCGTGCAATTTAAAGTGGCGCTGATGCCCTCTAGCCCTGAGCCGGCTATGTTAGTGTCGGTTAGACCTGCAGTGGAGCAAATTTTAAATAACTTATTGAATAATGCCCTAGAAGCTCAAGCGCGGTGTTTAAGCCAAACGCCAATGCATCAGGCCTGGATCAGCTTAAATGTCACGGGAGAGCAAAACGGTTGGCAGCTGTTGCTTGAAGATAATGCCGGCGGCATAGATGAAGAGATTATTAAAACCTTACAACATAATTTACCGGCCAGTCATTATCATGGCATGGGTATCGGATTATTAGTCAGTCATCGTTTAGTATTGCGCTTGCAAGGGCAATTAAGCTTGCGTAATACCGAGCAGGGCACCCAAGTGCGCTTGTTTTTTAACAGCTAGTTTTTCAAGCTCTCGTTTTTTAATGACGAGCTTTTAACTCTTAATTTTTTAGCTCTTAATTTTTCCTGATTACTTATGAACCTCAGCCAGTATGCTGCCTTATTTAGGTTTTTGTAGCTGCCACTTGTTTATAAACAGAAGGTTTCGGCAGGCCAGCTTTGCTGGCAATTTTTAAATAAAAACATAAAACCGTGGCGAAGTCCTCTTCGCCGAAGAGACGGCCACCTACGTTGTAACCCATTGAATATATTGATGCTGAAGTCACTGAAACATAGCTGAACTTTGTGGGTAATCAGGTAATTTTTTAACTAGGGATCTTGCGTGCAGGTTTATATTCTTGATGACGATAGTCAAGTGTTGGCGGCCAATCAATTTTTATTGCAGGCTCTGGGTTACCCGAGTTTAGGCTGGCAAGATCCCGAGCTATTTTTAGCCGAGGTCGACGCCCAAGTATCGGCCATTTTACTGCTCGACTTAGCCATGCCTAAACTCGACGGCTTGCAGATACAGGCCGAGCTGATGGCGCGTCAAAGTTTAGTCGCTGTGATCCTGCTCACCGGCCACGGCGATGTGCCCCAAGCGGTGGCCGCCATGAAGCAGGGCGCTGTGGATTTTTTAGAAAAGCCGGTGGATGCCAAACGCTTAAGCGCGGCCTTTATACAGGCCAAGGCGAGGGTGGCACAATTACGTCAACACGCAGATATTCGGGCTCACTTTGAACGACTGTCGCTGCGTGAGCGCGAAGTAGTGAGTCTAGTCGCCGAAGGGCTGACGAATAAGGCTATCGCCGAGCAACTGTGTGTGGCGGTGCGAACTGTAGAAGTGCATCGAGCCGCCGCCATGACCAAGTTAGCCGTCACCAGCATGGCGGAGCTGCTCAACCAGTGGCAGTTATTGAATAGCGAATACTGAACACTGAATATTAAATACTGAAAAAGCACGGCTAGGTGTTTGTTAACTCCCCGCGCAAGTTTTTACCCATTTGGCTGCGTATTTCATCTGGGCTGAGATTTTTACTGAGCAAGTAATGCAGCTTAGTGAGGGCGGCTTCTGTGGTCATATCAAAGCCAGACACCACGCCACAGGCGGCCAAGGCGCGGCCGGGGGCGTAGTCGCACATGTTTACGCTGCCGCGCTGGCATTGGGTGAGGTTGACGATAATAACGCCGCGCGCGCTGGCCTCAGTTAATAATTTAAGCATGGCCGGATGTTGTGGGGCATTGCCTACGCCATAAGACAACAGCAATAACGCTTTTACCGGCGGCTGCAATTGGTTGGCCAGCACGTGTGGGCTAATACCCGGATACAAGGTGACCATGGTAATGGGTTGCGGGGTAATGGGGCTGACGGTGAGTGGTGTGCCGCGCGCTTGGCCAAGCTGACCGGCCTGTAGGCTGATGTGAATGCCCGCATTAAGCAGCGGCGGAAAATTAGGCGAGTCGAAAGCTTCAAAGCCGTCTGCGTGCTCTTTGCTGGCGCGATTGCCGCGATACAAGCGGTTATTAAAAAACAGGCTCACTTCGTTAATTGGAAAATGCGCCGCTATATAGAGCGCATTTAATAAGTTAGGGCGCCCGTCAGATCTCAGCTCGGCCAGCGGGATTTGGGATCCGGTTACTATCACGGGTTTATCTAAGTCTTCCAGCATAAAAGACAGCGCAGAGGCGGTGAAGGCCATGGTATCTGTGCCGTGTAACACCACGAAGCCGTCGTAATCTTGATAGTGAGCCTGAATGTCGTCGGCAATGGCTTGCCAGTCGCTGGGGGTTATGTCCGCCGAGTCAATCAGCGGCTGATATTCGTGTAAGTGATAGTGGGGCATTTCTTGGTAATGAAATTCGGGTATGGCCGCTAAGCGCTTAGCCATATAGCCCGCCGCCGGCACATAGCCGTTGGCGGACTTTTGCATACCTATGGTACCGCCGGTATAGGCGATATAAATGCTTTTTTTCGCCATTAACGTTTACCTCAAGACTAAAGGCTTTTCTGCCACGGAAGAACACGGAACCCACGGAAAAATAGAGATTAAGACCAAAACGAACATTGACTTGGTAAGACCTTACAAGATATATGCTCTTGGTTTGTCGCTCTTCGTCCGTGGGTTCTGTGCCTCTCGCAACAAACAAGCGTGGCAAACATAGGTTTAGGGTTTGGAGTTATCTTGTCCTCTTCACCCTTCACGGCTTTGAATCAAAAACTCTGACAGGGTACGCACAATATATATTGGCCATGTACGTCGCTAAACTGGCTTAAATTGCTCGCCGCTTGTTGCACTTGCTCTGCTGCGGGGCGTAACACTGTGGGCAAGGCGGCCATAGCAATCTTGCCTAGCACTGTTGAATCCCCCATAAATTGCGCCAGTAACTTATCTTTTGCCGACATGGGCAACTTAATTTGCTTAACGTCAAACTCGCCTAAGTTGGCCAATAAGGCGGCACCGGCTAGCGCGTCATCTAGGTTACCTAGCTCATCAACAAGCCCCAGCTCTAAGGCCTTTTGGCCGGTCCATACATGGCCTTGGGCAATGCGGTCTACCTCTGCCGCGGGCATATTACGACCTTGAGCAACTATGCTCACAAATTGGCCATAAGTATGCTCAACGCTCATTTGGATCATTTGTTTCACGTGCTCTGGCAAGCCGGTGGTGATGCCGGCACCGACAAAGTCGGTAGTGCCCACGCCATCGGTATTAAGGCCTATTTTTTGCAACGCTTCTTCAAAGGTTAAAAACAAACCAAACACACCAATGGAGCCGGTGAGCGTGGTGGGTGAGGCGTAGATTTTATCGGCGTCTGCCGCTATCCAATAACCGCCTGATGCCGCCGTGCTCCCCATAGATATGATCAGTGGCTTGCCGCTTTCTTTAAAGTTCAGCAGGGCGCTGCGAATTTGCTCTGCGGCAAAGGCGCTGCCACCTGGGCTATCGACGCGCAGCACCAGCGCTTGAATTTGCTCGTCACGGCGCGCTTCATTAATTAACTGGCTTAGGTGCTCGTCATTAATGCTATTGGGCGTGGCGGTATCTGCCGACATGATGGGCCCGCTTGCGGTAATTAAGCCCACCGCAGGGACTGTTTGTGCGCTTAGTTTAGAGATAGCTTGGTTGCGGCTCAGATAGGTAGGCACATCTAAGCTCATGTACTGATTGGTCTGACTATTCCAACCCACTTGCTCTGCCACAGTTTGCAGCATCTCACTGCGCGTCGCCAAGCTATCCACTAAGCCTTGCTGTAGCGCGTATTGAGCCGGATCGCCGTTCACCTTGGCAAAACGACTCAGCATCTGCTCTTTAGTGGGGCTAATGTGGTCCGCCGGAATATTGCGCAGTTTGACAATCTTATCTTGATAATGGGCCCACAGCTGGCCTAACCATAATTGGGTGTCTTCACGGCTCTCTGCAGACATATCATCACGCAGATAAGGCTCTACAAAAGATTTATAGGTGCCCACGCGAAACACATGAGGGGTAATATTAAAACGCTCAAAGGCGGATTTGTAAAAAAGACGATAAACGCCTAAGCCTTGAATAGACACGCTGCCGGCGGGGTTCAGTAGAATGTGATCTGCATGGGCGGCTAAGTAATATTGACCTTGGGAATAATTATCGCCGATGGCATATACGGGTTTGCCTGAGGTTTTAAATGCTTCTATGGCCGCACCCACTTCGTCGAGTTTAGTAATACTCGACTCGCTCATGTTTTGTAATTGCAATACCAATGCGGCGATCCGGTCGTCGGTGCGAGCCAGCTCTAGCGCGTCTTTAATTTGCTTTAAGGTCATGGGCGGCGGCGTGTCGTCGCCAGACAACCATTTTTCTGCCATGCCTTGTGGCGTGGCTTGGGCTTCTTGCTCGAGCACGGGGCCGGATAAGGCCAGGGTCAAGGCAGCTTTATCGGGCAATATTTGATTATTGTCATCTGAGCTAAACAAGATAAAGACAAAGCTTAATATGAGCAGTAGCAGCACAGTTTTCAGGAGTATGCGTATGGCATTCAGCACTTTTACCAGCCCACGGAATAGCCATTTTACTTTTGCCCACATAAATAACGCCCTAACTTAATGAATTGTCGAATTAACCCATTATGGCGGCAGCCGTCGCACAATACCACGTTAAACACCCTGTTAAATCCTTCGCTAATCTAAGTGTAAAGATGAGCTAAGCCCCTAGGTAGCAGGCTTAAGCTATACGTTTGGAATGGCGCGGCTTCAAAAGTCGATATCTATCTTTGGCTGAGCGCTCAGCGCAGTCCTTAGCCTTGTTGTTTGTCGGCACTTGGCGCTTGGCGTTCGGCGCTGTTAGAGTATTACCCTATCGAATTTGCTTCAATTTAAAAAGGTGTAACACATGGATGCTTTGCAACTGCTATTAAATCGCCACTCTAACCCGCGCTTAAACGCGCCGGCGCCGGCAGGTGAGCAGTTAGAGACCCTCTTTAAGGCGGCCTTGCGCGCGCCAGATCACGCAGGCTTAACGCCGTGGGAGTTTATTGTTTCTGAAGGCGAACAACGTGCCTTGCTGGGTGATGTGTTTGCCAAAGCCACAGCGGCAAAAGGCGAAGATGCAGAGGTGGTGGCAAACGCCCGTCAACTGCCATTGCGAGCGCCTATGGTGATTACTGTGGTGGCCAAGGTGAAGGAGCACGACAAGGTGCCGCGCTTGGAGCAAGAGTTGTCGGCAGGCTGTGCGCTCATGGCCATGCAAATGGCGGCACAAGCCTTAGGCTTTAACGGTATTTGGCGCACCGGCTGGTTTGCCTTCGATCGCGGCGTACACATGGATTTAGGTTTAAGTGAGCAAGATCAAATTGTCGGCTTCTTGTATTTGGGCACACCGCAAACAGAAGTACGCAAGGTCGCCGAGCGCGAGACTGCACCCTTCGTGCGTTATTTTGGCCAGTAATCAATTGTGAAGGGTGAAGAGTAAATGGTTAAGGGGTAAACATAACTCAGAGAAGAGATCTTAAAGACCAGAGATTTCTTCGCCACGGAATACACAGCATTCACTGAAAAAACTCGTGAGAGCAATCAGCTTAGCTGATGGTTGAAGGCTTACAAAAGAGGTGATTTTTTCACTCTTATCTTGTCGCTCTACTTTCGTGTATTCCGTGGCAAAAATAGGTTTAGGGTTTGGGGCTCTGTCGTCCTCTTCGCACCTTACCCTTCGCTCTTCACCGGGCATTTTCTTACTTACGGCTTACGGCTATTTTGTCCCGCTTATCCCAATAGATAAAGGCACCGGCGCCCAGCATGCCAAAGGTCACACCGGCCACACTGCTGGCTAAAATATCGATGGGCCAATGCAAGCCCAGTAACAGGCGTGAATAACACACCCCCACCGCCCACAGGCTTAAACCGGCAATCAACCAAGGTGAGCGGCGGCGATAGACGAAGAGCAAACAATAAAAGCCGGCTATGGTCATGGCGGCTATCGAATGGCCAGACGGGAAGGAGTAACTCACCTCATCTTGCCAATGTAACTTTAACCAGTTAGGTATCTTTTCTTCAGGCATGGTTTTTAAGCTGTCAGATAGCCATTGCTCACGCGTTAAGGGGAGCTGAGCATAAAAATTGTTGCTGTCGGTTAAGCGACCTTCTTCGGCTAACCAGATCACGTAAGGGCGCGGCTCTTTAAAATATTGTTTGGCCACCGATTTAGTGACGAAGGCGCTGCCAAGAGCGGCCATTAAACAAAAGAAGAACACCGCATATTGATACGGGCGTCGGCGCCAGCCGCGCAGCACTAAGATACTCAATACCGCCAAAATAACTGCCATGCCAATTTCATCTAAGGATAAGGTCATGGAATAGGCGAGCAGTGCGGGGGCGTTATCTAAATCAAGTAGCGGAAACCAGTGCCAATGCCAGTGATAGCCGATGCTGGCGATAGCCACTGGTAAGATTAAGATGAGAGGCACCAAAAGTAAGTGGCGAGGATTCATAAGGCTCTTGTCGCGATAAGAATTGAAAGGGTGGCAAGATACTAACAAAACAGCGCGCCATTGATAGCTGAAACTTATTTCATTAACGGCTAAAATGCTCGGCCATTCAGGAGGATGTCTATGAAATTGCTCGCCGATGAGAATATGCCCTACGTGCAAGAATTATTTGGTGACTGGGCGGAAATTATCACAAGCCCTGGCCGAGATATGACTCCTGAACAGCTGATCGATGTGGATGTATTGTTAGTACGCTCCATCACGCAGGTGAATCACGCGCTCTTAGCCAAGGCCAATCGGCTGCGCTTTGTGGGCACCGCCACAATAGGCTGCGACCACATAGACACTGAGTTGTTACGTGAGCGAGGCATTGCCTTTGCCAGTGCCCCTGGCTGTAACAAGGTGGCGGTGGGTGATTATGTGCTGGCGGCCTTGTTGAAAGTGGCGGCGCATAAACACTGGCAACTCAAAGATAAAACCTTAGCCGTGGTGGGCGTGGGCAACACCGGCTCACAAGTGGTGCAGCGAGCAAAGGCGCTGGGCATGAGGGTATTGCAATGCGACCCGTTTAAGGCGCTAAGCTGCCCGATGACCAGTGCGATAAACCCTCCGACAGATTTTGTCGACTTGGGCCAAGCACTGACCGCCGATATCGTCAGTTTTCATGTGCCCATTACCCAAGACGGTGCGCATCCTACTTGGCATTTGCTTGGCGCAAGCCAGATTAGCGCGCTAAACGCCGACCAAGTGTTGATTAACGCATGTCGCGGCGAAGTGTGGGATAATGCCGCGCTCTTGGCTCGCCAGCTGAGTAAAGAGCCGTTAACGCTGGTGATGGATGTGTGGGAGCGCGAGCCCAATGTGTTGGCGCCCTTGGTATCCCATGTATTGTTGGCCACGCCGCACATTGCCGGTTACAGCTTAGAAGGCAAGGCGCGCGGCACCTTTGCGCTCTATCAAGCCTTGGCTGAGCACGCACAGTTAGTGCGCGCGCATTCCTTGGAGCAATTGCTGCCGGCGCCTGCTATTACGCGTGTAGAGCTGGCGGCCAGTGTGGCTGTTACCCAGAATGTGTCTGTTGATCAGAGTGTTTATCAGAGTGTGGATCAAGCTTTACTGGCACGGTTAGTGGCCTTGGTTTATGACATTGAGCGTGATGATGCGGCGTTTCGGGTCGCACTCGGCCAGCCGGGTTTCTTTGACCGCTTGCGCAAGCTTTACCCGGAGCGGCGCGAGCTGGCTTCCTTATCTGTGGTGTTGGGCGCCTCGAAGCGTGGCTCAGCACAACTGCAGGCCTTGGGCTTTAGCTGCTAATTCGATAATGGATAGCTCAGTGTTCACGCCGTAAAGGCCTGGCAACAAGTGTCTATCCTTGATCCTATTGCAGTTCCTATTGGCGCTGTTTTTTTCTACACTCTTTATTACATGCTTTCTTACACTTTTCTCATTTACGTAGGCCATGGCGAATTTTACCCTTGAGCCCGCCAGTACAGCGTCAGGACAAAGGACATAATCAACGTGATAAAACGACTTAAACCCTATCTTGGAGTTGGCTTAGCGGCTTGGGTTGCCAGTACTTGTGTGTTGGCTCAAGGCGATTTTTATATTGAGCTGCGCGGCCCTGAATCCACCGATGGGGTGCAAACTCGTGAGCCAGACAGGCCCACCCTTGCTCCTCGCCCCGTGCAACAAAGTCCTGCCCAGCAAACGCGGCCTATTCAGCAAATAGGCGTCGGCAATGCGCCCGCCACTCAAGCCGCTGCCACGGGTCGTTATGGGCCTGTGCGCAGCACGGACACCTTGTGGACTATCGCCGAAAAGTACACTCGCTCCCCCGTCACAGTGCAGCAAACCATGGTGGCCTTGTATTACCTTAATCCGCGGGCCTTCGTGCGCGGCAACATCAATAATCTGCAACGGGGTGCTCAGTTACGCCTGCCGACTGCCAGCCAAATACGCCAGCGCTCCGCTGGCGAAGCACAAGCCGAATTTAGCCGCTTAACGCGCCAAGGTAATCGCCGCGTGGCACAAGCTGCAGCCCCTGCGGTGAGTCGGCCTGTTGTCGCCACGGTCCCCGCGGCTGCTCGGCCGGTGGCACAGCAGCCAGCTACACCGGCTACTCAACCCGCATCAGCTGCGCCGACGCCCGCCCGCCCGCCAGTGGCCCAGCCTGCCGTGGCATCCAATGGCTTAACCGAACCCAAAGCGGCCAGCAATGGCTTAGCGGCGCCTAAGGCCGCCGCCCCAGTTGTTGAGTCGGCATCCGGCACGCCGGCGGCAGCGGAAGAGACGGCACTGACTCGTTTACAGCTGCAGTTAATGGATGAGCTGCGTGAGCAGGTGTCCATGTCGAATGAGCAACTGGCCAGCTTAGCCGATAATAATCATCTCTTGCGCCAGCACTTGGCGCAGCTGAGTGCCGAAGTGGCCGAGCTTAGAGCGAACAAATATGAGACAGAGCCGACGCCTGCGCTAACCGCAGACGTTGAACCCAAACAAGAGGGCTGGCTAGAAGATTTAATGAGCAATCCAGTCAATCTGGCGTTGCTCTTGATCTTACCGGCCTTATTGTTGCTGGCCTTGTTTACGCTGTGGTGGCGTAATCGGGTGCGCCGCGACTTGGCCGCGCAAGAGCAAGCGTTAACCGAAACCAGCATGATGGAGGATGAGCGAGATGAGTTTGACGACTTCTTTAGCCCCTCTGCCGATGACGAGCAGGATGCCTTTGCCAATGACGAGGCACAGGTTGAGCCGATTGCGGCCCAAGATATAGATGAAGATGCCTTTGCCCGATTCTTACAAGAGCAGCAACAATTAGAAGAAGCCGAAGCCGAGCGACAAGTGGCCCCCGAAGTTGAAGCAGAACCTGAACCTGCGCTAGAGCCCGAAATCATCCCAGAGCCAGAACCGACTCCAGAGCCAGAATTAGCACCTGAGATAGATGAAGATCCGTTATTTGAAGACAACTTCGGCGAAGATGACTTACCCGAAGATAAGCTGTTTGAAGACCAACTGTTCGAAGATCAGCTGTTTGAAGATGAACAGCTTGAAGATGCGCCAAGCCTCACAACTGACTCTCTTAGTGACGATGAGCTGGATGACTTATTTAATACGCCGCTTAGTGCCGAAGACCCACAGCTGTCGGCGGATGAAGCCGCACTGTCAATGGAAGAGCCGGTTGCAGAGCCTTCTGTTGCAGAACCCTCTGTTGCAGAATCGTCAGTGACAGAGCCTTCAGTTGTAGAACCATCAGCGGAAGAACTGGCCCAAGAAGAAGCGCCAGTTGACGAGCCTTTGGTCGTAGAAAAGCCAGCCGCCGACACGATGCCGGCAGTCGAGCCCGAGGCTGAAACGCCACGTACCGCAGACGTGGCAGAGCGTGCGCCAAGCCAAGAGGATGCGCCACCGGCCCGTTTGATGGATGATTGGCCTGAGCCGTTAGTTGAGTCAATGGCAGCCCTTGAGGGCGATTCAGCACAGACCTCCGAACTTGACTCTGATCTTCAGTCTGATCTTCAGTCTGAGCCTCAGCCTGAACCTGAACCTGAACCTGAACCTTATGTCTCAGTCGACGAGTTAATGGCCGATGCAGAGCGCGGTGAAGGCCCAGAACCTGATCGCGAGCGTAAGCTGGATCTGGAGCTGGACGACTATGCCAACGTGATTGGCCAAGGGCAGGGCATAGACATAGATATCGATGAAGGCGGCATGAGCGGCCAGCTCGACTTGGCCCGCGCCTATATTGAAATTGATGACATCGATAGCGCCCGTGACCTGCTCAATGAAGCGCTGGAGCGCGGTAATGCCGAACAACAGCGCGATGCCAAGAAGCTGCTGGCGCGACTCGACAAACGCGGTTGAAACTAAGCGGCCCCATTTTGGGGCCGCTTATTCAATTTAGCGGATTAAAGAGTATAATTGCCCCTTTTAACCCCCTTGGAAGTGATTTATGCGCATTGCCCTTGGCATCGAGTATGACGGCAGCCAGTATTGTGGCTGGCAACGGCAACGAGAAGTTAACAGTGTGCAAGCTGAGGTAGAACAAGCCTTATCTAAGATTGCCAACCATCCGGTATTAGTACAATGCGCGGGCCGCACCGACACAGGCGTGCACGGCCTCGGCCAAGTGGTGCATTTCGATACTCATGCAGATCGCCAAATGAGCGCTTGGACACTGGGCATGAATGCCACTTTACCCAAAGACATAGCCGTGCGTTGGGCCAAGCCCATGAGTGATGACTTTCATGCGCGCTTTAGCGCCACCGCGCGCCGCTATCGTTATATTATTTATAACCATAATATGCGCCCGGCCATCTTACACAGTGGTGTTAGCCATTATGTGGGTGAGTTGGATGCAGATAAAATGCACGCCGCAAGCCAATGCTTAGTGGGTGAGCACGACTTTACCTCGTTTCGGGCGTTGCAATGTCAATCGCACAGCCCAACGCGTACCATTTTGCATTTAAACGTACAGCGTTATGGGCATTACGTGGTGTTAGACATTAAGGCCAATGCGTTTGTGCACCACATGGTGCGCAACATTGCCGGTACCTTAATTAAGGTGGGCTTAGGCGAAGCGCCAGAGGCGTGGGTGGCCGAAGTGCTGGCGGTGCGCGATCGGCGCTTAGCCGGACACACAGCCAAGGCTGGCGGCTTATATATGGTGGCGGTGGATTATCCTGATGCCTTTGATCTACCAAAGCCTGCCGCAGGCCCGTTATGGTTGCCAGAAGCCTTACGCTAGCGCCATGTCGAACCCGAATATTCAATAGGCTGCTTGCTCGAACCCAGAGATAAGATCGCGAACTAAAGCATTAAGTAACAAGCAATTAACAGATAATTAAATAAACAGTAAAACAAGTGGTTAATCAAAAATTGTCTGCGAGCCGCATCGCGGCTGGAACTAATTTTTTATCCACCTTTTTATCAACCTAGCGGCTGATATATGGTTTAATGCCCGCCATCAGATGGCGGTGTGTTGGCGGCGAGTGAAAATATCGACCAACAGCAAGCCACAGCCTATAGATTAATGATGCAATTACGCTAAGGATTTCCATGAGCTGGCTAGACAAAATTCTTCCTAAGAATAAAAACATCGGTGTGCGCCGTCAGAATATCCCAGAAGGGGTATGGAGCAAATGCAGTAGCTGTGAGCAGGTTTTATACCGAGCCGAGCTGGATCGTCATTTAGAAGTCTGCCCTAAGTGTGATCATCACATGCGCATTGGTGCACGTTTGCGTCTAGATAAATTTCTGGATACAGATCATCGTGTAGAATTAGGCGCGCAGTTAGAGCCACAAGATGTCTTAAAGTTTAAAGACTCAAAGCGTTACAAAGACCGCATTAGCGCGGCGCAAAAAGCCAGTAATGAAAAAGATGCCTTGGTCGCCATGACCGGCACCTTAAAAGGCATTCCGGTAGCCGTGTGTGCTTTTGAGTTTTCCTTTATGGGCGGCTCTATGGCATCGGTCGTGGGTGCGCGTTTTATTGAAGCGGTGAATGCGTGTATCGCAGAGCGCCGTGCCTTGGTGTGTTTCTCTGCTTCCGGCGGCGCGCGCATGCAAGAAGCCTTGTTCTCCTTGATGCAAATGGCCAAAACCAGTGCCGCGCTGAATCGCTTGTCTGAAGCGGGTTTGCCGTATATTTCCGTATTAACAGACCCGACTATGGGTGGCGTGTCTGCTAGCTTGGCGATGTTAGGCGACATTAATGTTGGTGAGCCAAAAGCCTTGATCGGTTTTGCTGGGCCACGCGTAATTGAACAAACCGTACGTGAAAAATTACCCGAAGGCTTCCAGCGTAGCGAGTTTTTGCTGGAGCACGGCGCCATCGACATGATCATCGACCGCCGCGAAATGCGCGATAAACTGGCCAGCGTTATCGGTAAATTGATGAATCTTGAGCCTACCGAAGGCATGCCTATGGATCACGAGCAGGTTAGCGCCTAATGAGCCGTATAATCGATGCCCAGTCGCGTGATTTAGCGGCTTGGTTGCCGATTTTAGAAGAGCTCAATATGGCACATATTGAGCTCGGCTTAGGTCGCATGACGGTATTGGCTGAGCGCTTAGGGTTGCTCAGCTTACCCAGTCATGTGATAACCGTGGGCGGTACCAATGGCAAAGGCACCACCTGTGCCTTATTGGAGTCTATGCTCTGCGCCGGTGGCTTGAGCGTGGGCGTGTATTCCTCGCCGCACTTGGTCGATTATCGCGAACGGGTACGCATTAACGGAGCCAGCCCTCTAGCTGCGGATTTTTGTGCCGCCTTTGCGGCGGTAGAAGCGGCACGCTTTGATGAGCAGGGCAGTGAAACTGCACTCACTTACTTTGAGTTCACGACGCTGGCGGCACTCTGGTTATTTCGCGCCGCGAGACCGGATGTGGTGTTACTCGAAGTGGGTTTGGGCGGGCGTTTAGATGCCACCAATGTGGTGGCCTCGGATCAAACTGTGGTCACCAGTATCTCTTTGGATCACACCGATTGGCTTGGCGATACTCGCGACAGTGTCGGTTTTGAAAAAGCCGGTATATTTCGACCCGCTAAGCCTGCGGTGTGCGGCGATGCTAATCCTCCTGCGTCTTTGCTGGCCCATGCGGCCAGCATCAATACGCCGCTGTACTGTACGGGCAGGGACTATATCTGGGCAGTGGCAGGCGATAGCTGGTCGTTTCACGGCTTAGGCTTGGCGTTGGATGGCTTACCTACACCGGCATTGCCGGTGATGAATGCCGCTACTGCCTTGGCGGCCTTGGCCTTATCCCCCTTTGTGTTGAGCGAGCAGGCTATACACACAGGTTTGCTGCAGGCTCAGTTAACCGGTCGCTTGCAGCAACTTAGCCCGCAATTATGGGTGGATGTTGCCCATAATCCCGAGTCGGCGGAGTATTTGGCCAGCCAACTGCCCCGCATACGTGGCACGGGGCGCTTATTGGGCGTGGTGGGTATGTTGAAAGACAAGGATATTGAGCACAGCTTGGCGCCATTAGCCGACCAGCTGGATGCTTGGTATTTGGCGACCTTAGGCGGGCCCCGTGGGGCCACTGCCCAAGAGTTATCGCGCTGGCAAAGTGGGGCCTGTTTTGACTCTGTGGCCGAGGCGTTGGCGGCGGCAGAGGCGGATGCCGATGAGCAAGATGTGATTATTGCCTTCGGCTCTTTCTTTACCGTTGCCGACGTCTTAGCAAGTCAAATAACGCGCAAGTAACTAGCTAGCAACTCAATTGTTGGCAAATAAACCATACATTTTGCCCTTAGGGCGTGAAGGAGCGGGCCTTGGCCACACAGTTTCAGCAGCGATTAATCGGTACCGTGATCATAGTGGCCATAGGCGTGATTTTTTTACCTGATTTGTTAAGCGGTAAAAAACAGCTGGAACCTGATGAAGCCGTAACTATCCCGCTGCGCCCGCCGCTTGATCCGGCTCAGCAAGCGATCATGCCACCGCCTCGTCCGGGCACAGAAGCGGCCGGCCGCGCGGCGGAAGCCGCCCAGCAAGTGGCTGCCGCTGCCGATCAATTGGCCGCCCAGCAAGCGGCTCAGCAAGAAGCTGTGTTGGCTAGCCAACCGGCTGCCGAAGTGTGGACCATAGAGCAAGCACAAGAAGCGCCACCGGTCGCACCTAAGCCGTCACCTCAGCCGCAAGCCATGGCTGCACAACCTGTGGCTGTACAACCGGCGGCTCCACAGCCACAAGTGCAGCAAATTGCACCGCAACCTGCACCTCAGCCTGCACCTCAGCCCGTGGCTCAACAAGCGGTACCGCAACCCGCTCCTCAGCCAGTGCAGCAAGTAGCTAAACCCGTGCCACAAGCAGCACCACAACCTGTGGCTCAACCACGATTGGTAGCAGGGCAAATACAGCAAATTGAGCCAAGGCAACTAACACCACAACAAGTTCAGCAAGCTCAACAAGCTCAACAACAAGCGGCGCCGCAGCCGGTGAGCCAAGCTCAGCGTCAACCTCAGCCGATAAGCCAAGCGCCGGTCAGCCAAGGTGGCAGCTTTGTGGTGCAATTGGGGGCGTTTCGTAACGCAGCTAACGTCAATGCGCTGGTACAAAAGCTCAGAGCCGCAGGCTATAACGCCCAAACCACGCCTAGCCCGGCCCGTGAAGGCGAGCTTAACCGCGTTTGGGTGGGCCCAGACAGCAAAGACCGCCTCGACCAGCAGCTGCCCGCATTACAGCGCCTAACTGGCCTTAATGGCAGTGTAAGACCTAAGTAGCAACAGCAACGGGCGCCCAGCGCCAAGCTAAATAAAAACCCGAGTCCGCATAGCAGACTCGGGTTTTTTGTTCTTTACACTAGGCAGGGATGAGCCGACATCTCGTGATCTGTGCTTCGCCCTTCAAGCTTAAAAGCGAGACCCTGACGTGCAACCGGAAGACGGCATAACCGTAAACGGTGTCTGTTTTAGCTGGGCGCAGGGTGCTAGGCGCTTGGCGCTGTGTTTTTAGGTATTTGCTGGGTGATGCAGTGGATATTACCGCCGCCCAGTAAAATTTCCCGCGCCGGTACGCCCACGATTTCCAGCTCAGGGAAGATAGTTTCCAATATCTGTTGGGCCTCAGTATCTGTGTTGGGGTCGAGCAAAGGGTAAATTAAGCGATTGTTGGTGATCAAAAAGTTTACGTATGAGCCCGCCATACGTTCACCGACAAAGCGGGTCGCCGCAGTGTTAACTTGTATGCCAGCGGCTTCTTGCTCGGTAATATACAAGGGGCCGGGCTGGGGCAGTTTCCAGATTTTAAGCGTACGACCTTTGGCGTCTCTTGCTTCACTCAGCACCTTAAAGGCGGCCTGAGAGCGGGCGTATTGCGGGTCTGACTCATCATCGGTCCAGTGCAATACCACCTCGCCGGGGCGGGCGAAGCAGGCCATGTTATCTATGTGGCCGTCGGTCTCATCTAAGTACACGCCTTCGGGCAGCCAAATAAAATGACTTACGCCCAGCTGCCGACTTAACTCTTGCTCAATCTCGGTTTGGCTAAGATGAGGGTTACGGTTTGGGTTGAGTAAACACTCAGCCGTGGTCAGCAGCGTGCCTTCGCCGTCCACGTGGATGGAGCCGCCCTCCAAAATCAACGTCGAGTCACGTTTGGGTATATTGAGCTCAGCCAACATGGCCTCAGCCACCAACTGGTCTTGGTCCCAAGCGTCATACAAACCGCCTTGCTCGCCACCCCAAGCATTAAACACCCAGCTTATTCCTGCACGCTCGCCTTGGTCGTTGACCACCACGGTCGGGCCAGTGTCCCGCGCCCAAGCATCGTCGCTTTCCATCGCCACCAGCGTTACGGCTGCCGGCATAATGGCTTTCGCGTTTAGCATGTCTTGCTTAGGTACGGCCATATAAACGGGCGTGGCGACGGCGATGGCCTCGGCTAACTTGGCAAAGGTAGCCTGTGCGGGAACGGCTTGCTCACGCCAGTTATCAGGCCTGTGGGGCCAAATCATCCATACTGCCTGTTGCGGTGCCCATTCGCCGGGCATAAAAAAATTGCTCATTAACGGCCACCTTCGCGTTTGCCATCTGAGGTTTGCAGGGTGTGATACATGGCGGGGCGACGGTCACGGAACAATCCCCAACTGGCGCGGGTATTAGCTATCTGCGCTAAGTCGAAGCTGTGCACTAATACGCCCTCAGAGGTTTTATCGGCTTGCTGCACCAATTCGCCTAGCTCATCGGTAATAAAGGAGGAGCCATAAAAAGTGGTTTCCAGACCCTCAATAAACTTGCTGTGCTCGGTGCCAATGCGGTTAGAGGCAATTACAGGCACTAGGTTGGCGGCGGCGTGGCCTTGCTGAGTGCGGGTCCAATGGGGTTGGCTGTCGATGCTGGTATCTTGGGGCTCTGTACCGATGGCGGTGGGGAAGAAGATTAACTCTGCACCCAGTAACGCTAAGCTGCGCGCGGTTTCGGGAAACCATTGATCCCAGCAAATGGCCACGCCAATCTTGGCATAACGGGTTTGCCACACTTTAAAGCCGGTATCACCCGGGGTAAAAAACTGCTTTTCTTGATAGCCGGGGCCATTGGGAATATGGGTTTTGCGATACAAGTCCAGCACGCTGCCATCGGCATCTATCACCACCAGTGAGTTATAGAAGGCGGTACCGGCGCGCTCAAAGAAGCTTAAGGGCAATACTACTGCCAGCTCTTTGGCCAAGGCTTGAAAATGGCGGATAAGTGGGCTGTTATCTACCTCTTGGGCTAATGCAAAATGCTCAGGGCTTTGGTCGATACAAAAGTAGGGCGCGGCAAATAGCTCTTGAATGAGGATGATCTGTGCACCTTTCTGGGCTGCATCACGCACCAGTTTTTCGGCACGCTGAATATTCTCATCAAAATTCCAACTACATGCCATCTGGGTGGCGGCAACAGTGACTAAGGCCATGATTAACTCCTCTGAATTGAACCTTTAAACTGAAGTTATAAAACTTCAGTTCTAAAATAAGGACGCGAGTCGTTAAGGCACTTGAAGCGAGTTATCAAACTAGGTATCAAGCGGATCTTGAGCCGCGAGGGATAAACCCAACACAGCCCTTAACAGCCATCCATGACTTAACAACTCAAGCGTTGAGCCCGCAGTGTGCCTTTCTCGGCTAAAAGCCGCAAATAGATAGTGTAATTTTTTGAGCTGAATATAGCTTTTCTTCACACCGTATAGATGAAAAAGCCGTCAACCCAAGGTGGGTGACGGCTATTTTGATGTATAGGCAGCTTACGGTATAAGATTCCCCAAAGGGCTTACATCATAAAATCATGGCCGCTAACCAACCAAAGGCAATTAACGGAATGTTGTAGTGAATAAAAGTCGGCACTACGGAATCCCAAATATGATCGTGTTGACCATCGGCATTGAGGCCAGAGGTGGGGCCGAGCGTAGAATCTGACGCCGGAGAGCCCGCATCGCCCAACGCGCCAGCTGTGCCAATGATCACCAAGGCCGCCAAGGGTGAGAAGCCTAAGGCCAAGCACAGCGGCGCATAAATAGGCGCAATAATGGGGATGGTTGAAAATGACGAGCCAATACCCATAGTGATCAATAAGCCCACGATCAGCATCATAAGGGCGGCTAAGGCTTTATTGTCGCCCATGCTGATTTCTACCGCTTGCACTAGGCTGCCAATGCCACCAGTTTCTTTGATTACGGCGGCAAAGCCGGCGGCGGCAATCATGATAAAACCAATTAACGACATCATCTTCACCCCTTGGGTGAAAGCGTCTTGGCTTTCTTTGTACTTCACCACGCCGCCCAGCGTAAAGATCACGAAGCCGACCATGGCACCTAAGATGATGGAGTTGCTGTATAGCTGCAGACTCAGTGCAGATAAGATAGCAACCACGGCCACGATTAAGTGCGGCACATGAATTTGGATATGCTCAGGCTCCACCGCAACAATTTTGCTTTCATCGTATAAACGCGGCTTGCGGTAGGTAAAGAACAACGCCACTAACAGGCCTAAAAACATGCCAAATACCGGAATGCCCATGGCCATCGGCAACATAGACTTAGTCACTTCTACGCCGTTCTCGAGCATGTTAGCGAGCAACACTGTGTGTAAGAAGATGCCGCCAAAACCCACAGGCAGCATCATATAGGTGGCGGTCAAACCAAAGGTCAGCACACAGGCCACGGCGCGGCGGTCGAGCTTCAGCTTGGCCATCACGTGTAGCAAAGGCGGGATCAAAATCGGAATAAAGGCAATGTGCACTGGCACTAAGTTTTGCGAAGAAACCGCCACCAGTAATATGGTCATTAACAGTAAGGCTTTGATCCATAGCATGCGCCCTGGGCTGGCATCTTGGCCGAGCGCTTTGATAATTTTAAATGCTAATAAATCGGTAATGCCGGAGCGAGAAATGGCCACGGCAAAGGCGCCGAGCATGGCATAACTTAAGGCAATGGTGGCACCACCACCTAGGCCACCGGCGAAAATATTCGCCGCTTCCGTGAGCGATAAGCCACCCACCATGCCACCTACGATGGCACTCAGCGTAATGGCGATCACCACGTTGATGCGCAGCAAGCTGAGCACCAGCATCAGGGCCACGGCGATAACAACAGGATTCATTGTTTATCCTTAGAATTTGGTAATTAACAGGAGGTAGGGGCACTTAGTTTGCGAATTTAGCGCTGAATGTCGAGCTTTTTACGAATTTTATTACACTTTCAACCTATTAGGTTGATACTGCAGCGATCAATTGACTGATAGTTGGGCGTAAATTTTCGCGCATTTCTAGCTTAGTTCAGCGTGCGGCACTGTAATTGCCGATTTTTTGCACAAGTAAGCCTACTTGTCTGCCGACCCCCTTGGGTTTGCCGGTCGGCGCCCATATAATTACTAGTTGAGCGTGGTGGTTGGCGCCAAACTAGGCCACAACCCCATTAGTATCATCACCAAGGAGATAGACATGAGCGTATTGGTAGGCCGTCAGGCCCCTGACTTTACCGCTGCAGCTGTACTGGGCAATGGCGAAATCGTTGAAAACTTCAATCTGAAAGAATTCACCAAAGGCAAAGCCGCGGTATTGTTTTTCTACCCGCTGGACTTCACCTTTGTATGCCCTTCAGAACTGATCGCCTTTGACGATCGTTTCGAAGAGTTTCAAAAGCGTGGCGTTGAAGTGATCGGCGTGTCCATCGACTCTCAGTTCAGCCACAACGCATGGCGTAACACCAGCGTTGAAAACGGCGGTATTGGCCAGGTTAAATACCCACTGGTCGCTGACGTTAAGCATGAAATCTGTAAAGCTTACGACGTTGAGCACCCAGAAGCCGGCGTGGCGTTCCGTGGTTCTTTCTTAATCGACAACAATGGCCAGGTTCGTCACCAAGTGGTGAACGATCTGCCACTGGGTCGTAATATCGACGAAATGCTGCGCATGGTTGACGCGCTGCAGTTCCACGAAGAGCACGGCGAAGTGTGCCCAGCTCAGTGGGAAAAAGGCAAGCAAGGTATGGAAGCATCTACCGAAGGTGTTGCTAAGTACCTGAGCCAGCATTCAGCTGACTTAAAGCGTTAATTAACGCTTAATGAGCAAACTTGCTCATTATAAAAAATAAAAATGCCGGCAATTGATTGCCGGCATTTTTGTATTCGTTATTATTTTCACGCTTCACGCTTCACGCTTCACGCTTCACGCTTCACGCTTCACGCTTCACGCTTCACGCTTCACGCTTCACG